>CAYFSB010000098.1:0-6353 GCA_964345655.1 uncultured Oscillospiraceae bacterium | reverse complement strand
TCTTGGAGCCCCCTTCGCGTACAATAACCCGTCCGCAGACGCGTATTTGCGCAATTTGCGCAAATATGAAGGGGCTGTCGCAAAATGCGTTGCATTTTGTGACAGCCCCTTATTAAGTTTTACGCGCCTTATGCGGCGGAATTGTCCTGGATGGAGAGACCGAAAAGCGTGTCGTCCTGCTCTGCCTCGGCGTCCATATAGATGCAGGGCTCAAAGTCCAGACCTAACACCTCACAGGAGGCGCAGTCCACATAGGCCGTATATCTGAGCCAGTCAGTGCGGAAGCTGATGGAGAAAAGCCCGTTGTCCTGCTCTATATTAAAGCCACGGGCCTCATTCACATTCAGTCCGGTCTCGTTGAGGACTGCGATGACAGCTTCGGTATAAGAAAAATTGTTATTCATAATTCATTATCCTTTCATTTTTGAATTCGGAGCGGCTTCACCGTTCCTGCGGTATGATGAAAGGATACCCGATAATTCTAAGAATAAAATTAAACAGAAAAATAACTATCAAATAATTACCGTGAAGGTGCTGCCCACATCCGGTGTGCTCTCCACAGAGGCGCTGCCCCCGTGAAGCTCCGCTATATCCTTCACCATGGCAAGCCCCAATCCGCTGCTGCCGTCATCATTGCGGGACATGTCCGCCTGCCAGAACCGCTGCCATATCTTGTTCTGATCCTCCGGCGCAATGCCGATGCCGTCGTCACGGACGGTGAGCACGGCCTTTTCTCCGCCTTTTTTCAGACTCAGCCAGATGTGGCCGTTTTCCCGGCCGTATTTGTAAGCGTTTTGCAGCAGGTTTTGCACTACCCTGGATATGAGCGCTGAATTAAAGGGCCTGTATATGTTGGGCTGGATATCCGTCTCAAGACTGATGCCCCGGCTGTCCGCCGGGAGAAACTCCCCGCAGCAGGATTCCACAAACATGCTCAGATCCGAGCTGCGCAGCGGATAGCGGTCTGTGCCGTGCTGTATGCGCGTAAGGCCCAGCAGCTGCTGCACGAGCTGGGACATTTTCTGCCCCTGCTCCTCAATGATGGCTATGGAGGCGAGAAAATCCTCCGGCGTCTTGTCCTTGCGCTTTGCCCGGTCGCATTCGGCAAGGATAACGGTTATGGGAGTGCGCAGCTCATGGGAGGCGTCGGAGCTAAATTGCCTCTCGGTGTTGAAGGACTGCTCAAGTCTTGAAAACATCCGGTCAAAGGACCGACTCAGCCGCTTCATCTCTGTGGGACCCCGGCGGAGATTGACTCTCGCCGTCAGATCACCTCCATCGGATATGGAGTCGGCTGCTCTCAGTATTTTTTCAAGCGGCCGGAAGGCGTCCCAGGCGATGAGCCAGCCGCCGCCCAGCGTCAGCACCAGCAAAGCGGGCAGCAGGGTACATGTCAGGATTATAATTGTGTGCATCAACCCGGAGCGGTCGGCGGCGGATACAATGCCGCGTATCCACAGCCCGGTCAGGTCCATGTCCACATAGTAGTCGTAAGTATAGTATTCCTCTCCGCCTATGTTGACGGTGCGTATAAGATTCGGCTGGAAGGGCAGCTCCGGAGCGCGGCTGTTTTCCATCTCGGCAGACAGCAGCAGCTTGCCGTCCTTGTCATAATATGAGCAGTAGACGCCCCGCCTGCATACGTCCAACTCATCCCATTCAAACGCGCCGTTGTCAAATTCGACGCTTGCCGCGTTATCCATGACGATGTCCACCATTCGCGCTGCCGGGTCGTCTGTAACGGAGGAGCCGTTTACTACCAGCACGAACACCAGCACCAGCGCCGACAGGATGAGCACCATCAGCGCAAACCAGAGGGTGACTCTAAGCTTTGCAGACATATGCTCACTCCTCCCTGAGCACCCAACCGGTGCCCCAGACTGTATGTATCAGCTTCCTGCCGTAGCCAGTGTCCATTTTCCGGCGCAGATATCCGATATAGACGTCCACCACATTGGTGCCGCCCTCGTAGTCATAATTCCAGAGATTGTTTTCGATCATCTCTCTTGACAGTACAACGCCTTTGTTGCGTATCATGTATTCCAGCAGGGCAAACTCCTTTGAGGTAAGCTCAATGGTTTTCCCGGCGCGGGTCACAGTGCGTGAAGAGCTGTCCAGACTCAAATCCGCAATGGTATATATATTGGAGCGGTTGCCGGTGTATTTGCGGGTCATGGCCCGCACAACGGCCATCAGTTCCTTGAAGTCAAAGGGCTTGACCAGGTAGTAATCTCCACCGGTCTCAAGTCCTGCCACCTTGTCGGATATGCTGTCGCGGGCGGTCAGGAAGAGGACAGGGGTGTTTTTCCCCATGCCGCGCAGTCTGCGCACCATCTCCAGCCCGTCCATTTTGGGCATCATTATGTCTAAAATTATCACGTCGTACTCGGCGCCTGACGCATATTCCAGCGCGTCCGCACCGTTCAGGCAGCTGTCTACGCTGTAGCCC
This sequence comes from uncultured Oscillospiraceae bacterium, assembly GCA_964345655.1. Classification (GTDB taxonomy): domain Bacteria; phylum Bacillota; class Clostridia; order Oscillospirales; family Oscillospiraceae; genus Limivicinus. The sequence goes on along the minus strand of CAYFSB010000098.1, from coordinate 3,904 downwards.
TCGTCGGCCATGGCCTCAGATATTATTCGATTCAGATGCTTTTCATCTTCCGCCACAAGTATTCTCATATACCCCACCCCCTGCGTTGCTGATTGAAGTCTATCATAAAAAATTAAGGATTTGGTTAATTCTTTTCTTAAAATATCATATTAACATCGGCTTATAAAGGATAAAGGAGCGGGAAAATGAAAAAAACTTTAAAAATAATTATTATAGTAATAGTGTTGGCTGTTGTCGGCGGCTGCGCAGGCGGATATTTTGTGTGGAAGGCTCATGAGCTCTATATTGGAAAGGACGCTGCGCTTTCAATCGCTCTGGAGCACTCAGGCCTGAGCCGCGCCGAGACGGACGATGCCGACGTGGAGCTTGAGCGGGACAGGACCTCGGCCCGGTATGAGATAGATTTTGAGTCCAAGGGCATGGAATATGAGTATTCCGTAGACGCCGTCACCGGTGAGATATTATATGACTATTCCACGCCGGAGCACGCCGGATGAGATAGTACCCTCTCCCCCCAAAAGAGAGTTACCATTTGCTGTGTACCCTTAAATAATTCGCCGGGAGCGTGCTCTCCCGGCGAATTATTTATATGTGTTCAGTTTTTCGCTGCCCGCCTTGGTCTGATCACACGGCTCAGCCCTGCGCGCAGGCCAGCTCGCTTTTTACCCGTCTGCTGCAATAATAATACAGCAGCAGAAGTACGCTGCACAGCACCCAGCCCGCCGGGTAGCCCAGCGCCACTGCGGTTATGCCGCCGCCCAGACGGTAGGAGATATACAGGTATATCTGTCTGAACAGCACGAAGGAACCCAGCGTTATATACATGGACATTTTGGTGTCTCCCGCGCCGCGCAGTGCCCCCAGATATACCTGGTTTACGGCAAAAGCCAGATAAAACGGGGAGATGATCCGGATGAAGAACGAACCGAACTGCAGTACCTCCGGCTCCTGATTAAAAAGGGAGGTGAGCTGTGGGGCAAATATCATCAGCGGGCCCAAAATTACAAGCATCATTATAAAGCCCATTATAAGCCCGTATTTCGGCGCGGAGCGCGCTCTGCGCAGATCTCCGGCACCCAGGTTCTGCCCCACAAAGGTCGTTATGGCCAGGGACAGAGACATCATGGGCAGCATTGCAAAGGCGTCGATCTTGTTGTAGGCGGCCCAGCCGGCCATACAGGCGCTCTCAAAACGGTTAACGTAGGACTGGACAAAGATGTTGGAGAAAGCCGTGATAGCCAGCTGCAGCGCCGCGGGAATGCCAATGGCGCAGATCTTGCGCAGTATGCTGCCGGTCATGCGCAGCTTCAGGTAATCCACTCTGTAAGCAGAGTGTGTGCGGGACAGCAGGAGCATTACAAGTATTGCCGACATGAACTGTGAGACAATGGTGGCAATGGCGGCTCCAGCTATGCCCATGCCCAGATATTTTACAAAGACAACGTCCAGCACGGTATTTGTCAGCGCGGAAAATATGAGAAAATACAGCGGCCTTGTGGAGTCGCCCACAGCCCGCAGAATACCGGCGCCGATATTATACAGCAGCAGGCCGGAGACGCCCCAGAAGTATATGCGCAGATACTCTACGGCCTCTGGGAAAACATCATCTGGCGTGGCCATAAGCCTGAGCATGAAGGGCGTGGCGATGACGCCCAGAAAGGTCAGGACCACACACATTATCAGCGTCAGAGCGATGGTGGTCTGCACGGAGGCGTGCAGCTTTTCATCGTCCTTTGCGCCGTAAAACTTGGAGATGACAACTCCCGCGCCGGAGGCAAGTCCGGCAAACAGGCCAATGAGTGCGTTTATGATGGGCCCCGTACAGCCGACGGCGGCCAGCGCCTGGCGGCCAACAAAGTTGCCGACAATGATCGAGTCCACAGTGCTATACAGCTGCTGGAAAATATTACCAATAAGAAGCGGGACAGCAAAGCTGATGAGAAGGCGGGGAATACTGCCCTGCGTCATATCAGTATCCCTGCGCCTGAGAGCTGAGGCCAAATAACTACCCCCTTTGGGTGATAAAAGTATCTATATAAGTATATGCGTCGAAAAAAACCTTGTCAATGTACCAAATAACACAAGAAACCTGCCGCGGAAGCTCCGCGGCAGGTAATAATGCTTAGTGCTGTTTAAACAAAGCTGCCCATGAAAATTATAAGCTGTGGGAAACAAACAAGAATGGCAATGACCACAAAGGTACCCAGTATGTACCAGACCAGATATTTCATTGTCTGCCCGACCCGTATCTTCATCAGATCGCAGGCCACATATATACACATGCCTACAGGAGGAGTTACAAGGCCAACGCCTATCGTCACCGTCACCAGCACACCCAGGACTATCGGGTCGATACCGACGCTCATGGCGATGGGGAAAATAATGGGCATAAACAGGGTCAGAGCTGCAATGGACTCCATAAACATGGTGACGATGAAGAACAGCAGCAGGATCATTATCAGGATTACCACGGGACTGGTGCTGAAGCCAAGCATGACGCCGGTGAGCCATTTGTCAAAACCGGCGGTGGTGAGCAGGATCGTATAAAGCTTTGCGCCGCCTATGATGAGAAATATGCGGGAAGATACACGGACGGTCTCGGTAAAGCAGAATTTAAGGTCGGACCACTTTAACTCTCTGTATACAAGCCCGCCGCAGACAAGTCCGTATACCATGGCGATGGCACCTGCCTCTGTGGGGGAGACAATGCCGGAGGTTATCGTCCCGATGATGATGACCGGCATAAGCAGGGCGGGCCAGCTGCCAAGGAAGGTGCGGCCTACCTCTTTTATTGCAAAGTGTCCTGGCTCAGGCTGAACGCCCTCTTTTTTCGCAAAAAAGTATGAGATGACCATCTGTACAATGCCGATCAGTATGCCGGGAATAATGCCGCCCAAAAACATCTTTCCGGTGGATATGCTGCAAATGCCTGCAATTACTACCATGGGTATGGACGGAGGAATTATGATGCCTATGGTGGAAGAAACTGAGGTAACAGTCACGGATAGCTCCTTGGAATAGCCTTTCCTTAACATGGAAGGCATGAACATGCCGGAGACGCCGGCAGTGTCGGCCACGGCGGAGCCGGAGATACCGGCAAATATCATGGAGGCCAGTATGTTGACATGGGCAAGGCCGCCGTAGATGTGGCCCACTATTGAGTAGCAGAAATCCATAAGGCGCTGGGAGATACCGCCCTTGGACATGGTGTATCCCGCAAAAGTATACAGGGGAATAGCCAGCAGCGCCCAGCTGTTCATCCCCTCAAAAAATCGCTGTGTTACGGTGACAAGGCTGCCGCCGTTAAGGAAAAGAATGCCGCCCATGGCGGATAGGCCAAGAGAAATGCCTATAGGCACACCCAAAGCCATCATTACCACAAAACTTATAAGAAGCCAGGTTATCATTTGACTGTTTCCTCCCCGCTTTCATTTTTTTCAGTGAGAGTGACAAGCAGGTGTACCACAGAGGAAATGATACATATAACACCCGCAATGGGGAAAATAACATATACCTGCCCCATGGTAAATTTGGGCATGGTGGAAACTGCCTGTATTGCCCTTATAGATAACTGATAGCCGCTGGCAGTGAGTATGCCATAAAATGCGATGAGCGCAATATCCACAATGGTTTTAGTGACTTTTGCACCCCAGGAGAATTTGCGGTTTATGCCGTCTATGATCTCAACGCGAAGATTTGTCCCCCGCACGGCAATACCTGCGGCACCGATGAGCATGGCCCATACGTTTGCGTACTGGCTGAACTCCATATACCATTTGAAGCCGCCGACCGACGGAATGGCACGGAGAATGACATTGATGACAAGAACAAAAAACATGGCGGCAATAATATGTTGCCCAGAATCATCACCGAGTCCACCGGCCCGTCTATCTGAAGCCCGTTG
>CAYFSB010000097.1:4647-6398 GCA_964345655.1 uncultured Oscillospiraceae bacterium | reverse complement strand
CTGAGGTACCCAGCGCAGGCGACGTGTTCAACGCAGTGGCAGATGAGCGCATGGCCAGAGAGCTTGCTGAGGAGCGCCGCGTTCAGATGTCCAGCAGCGCATTTACCGGCACAAAGAAGGTAAGCCTTGAAGATCTGTTCAACCAGATACAGGCCGGTGAGATGAAGACATTGAATGTCATTGTCAAGGCCGACGTGCAGGGTTCGCTCGAAGCGGTCGTCGGCGCGATCGAGACGTTCAGGGTTCTGTCGAAGCTGTTCGCCAGTCGCTTGAAAAGCTCTCCAATGAAGAGGTGCGCGTAAAGGTTATCCACAGCGCGGTGGGCGCCATAAACGAATCTGATGTTATGCTTGCTGCCACTTCAGGAGCCATAATTGTGGGATTTAATGTCCGCCCGGACAATGCAGCCAGGGACAGCGCCATGCGCAGCAATGTGGATATGCGTATGTACAGGGTCATATACGACTGCATAAACGAGATAGATGCCGCCATGAAGGGTATGCTCGCACCCAAATTCAAGGAAGTCATCATCGGCCATGCCGATGTGCGCGAGACCTATAAGGTTTCCAAGGTGGGCACTGTCTGCGGTTGCTACTGCACCGACGGCAAGATCCAGCGCGGCTGTGATGTACGTGTGCTGCGGGACAATATTGTTGTCCACGAGGGCAGCCTGGCCTCTCTGCGCCGTTTCAAGGACGACGTTAAGGAAGTCGCCAGCGGCTACGAGTGCGGTATGCAGGTTGAAAAGTTCAACGACATCAAGGCCGGAGACGTGATAGAGTGCTTCGTAATGGAGCAGATAGTCAGATAATATATGGACTTTACGGGCGCTTTTACCATAAAGCGCCCGTAACAACAGGAGAAAAAATGCCATCAAATAAACTTGCAAGAACCAACGACGATATACAGTTCGTGCTCTCAAGGCTTTTGCGGGACATCAAGGACCCGCGTGTGCAGCAGGGCATGATAAGCGTCACAAGAGTAGAGACTACAGGAGATCTGCGCTATTCCAAGGTGTGGCTGTCGGTACTGGGGATGAAGGACGAGAAGGAGTTCAAAAAGGGACTCAAGTCTGCCTCAAGCTGGCTGCGCCGGGAGCTGGGCAGCTCCATGAAGCTGCGCTACACTCCTGAGCTGGTGTTTGAGATAGACCACAGCATCGAGTATGGCGCCCATATCAGCCAGGTAATCAATTCCCTTGATATAGATCACGATGGGGACGATAAAGAGGGAGAATAAGGGGAGATAAGCTCTCCTTAAATCATTCTGCCATTTTTGGCCTTGCGTGGCGGGATGAGGGTTCTCTGCTTGTGCCGGCGCAAGGCGGCGGAATGGATGAGGAATATGAACTTCAAAGAATGCGCCAGACTTTTGCTGGAACAGGATAATATCCTCCTGCTGACACATAAAAATCCAGACGGCGACACCATGAGCAGCGCCGCCGCCCTGTGCAGCGCTCTGCGCCGTATGGGCAGGACTGCTTATCTGTATCCGAACGGAGCCGTAATAAAAAATCTGCGCCCGTATGTGGAGGAATTCTACGCCCCTGAGGGCTTTGAACCGGGATACGTGGTATCGGTGGACGTGGCCACGGACAGTATGTTTGCCGACGGGTTTAATGGATGCGTGGATCTGTGTATAGACCATCACCCCACGAACTCTCACTTCGCACCTAAAGAACTTATACGGGACGACCGCTCATCCTGCGGCGAAATAGTTTTGGATCTGATAAAGGCTCTCTGCTATAAACC
>CAYFSB010000097.1:0-4637 GCA_964345655.1 uncultured Oscillospiraceae bacterium | reverse complement strand
GGAGAGTGAGGCGACCCTTCTTTATATTGCCGTTACCACGGATACAGGCTGCTTCCAGTATGCCAATACAAGCGCCCGGACTTTGGCCGCGGCGTCGGAGCTTTTGCGCTATGGAGCGGATAACAGACAGGTCAGTCTGGTGTTTTTCAGGTGGATCTCCAAGGCGCGTATGAAGCTGGAGGGTATGATTTATTCCGGCATGGAGTTTTACCGAGACGGGAAAATTTCCGTCGTCACCGTCACAAAAAAGATGCTTGAGCTCTGCGGCGCCACTGAGGATGACTGCGATGATCTGGCAGGGCTGTCAGGCAAGGCTGAGGGCAGCATTGTGAGCGTTACAATAAAGGAGCGGGAGGACGGCGGCAGTAAGATTTCCGTTCGTTCGTCTCCTGAGGTCAGCAGCAGCGATATCTGCGCCGTGTTTGGCGGCGGAGGACACGCCATGGCCGCCGGCTGCAATATATCAAGCCCGCCGGAAAGAGCCAAAGAAATGCTCCTTGATGTTATAAGCGAGGTCTGGAAATGACAGGCATCCTGTTGATTGACAAGCCATCCGGCTGGACCAGCAGCGATGTTGTGGCAAAGCTCAGGGGTATGCTCCATGAAAAGCGTATCGGCCATTCAGGAACTCTTGATCCAATGGCCACAGGACTTTTGGTGGTGTTCGTGGGCAGAGCCACCAGGGCGGTGGAGTTTGCCGAAAGCGACAGCAAAAGTTACATAGCGGGGCTCCGCCTGGGGATGAATACTGATACTCAGGACGTGACAGGCAGAGTCCTTGCCCAGCAAAGCTGCAATATATCGGAGGCGGCGCTGGAGGCGGTGCTGAGTGACTTTCGCGGCTGGATCAGCCAGCTTCCGCCAATGTATTCGGCCATAAAGATAAACGGGAAGAAACTGTATGAGATAGCCAGAAAGGGCGGGGAAGTGGAGCGAAAGCCCAGAACCGTCACTATCTCTTCGCTGAAAATACTCCGCCGTGAGGGGGAGGACTATATACTTGAGGTTGACTGTTCCAAAGGCACCTATGTGCGCACTCTGTGCAGCGATATAGGGGACAGCCTTGGCTGCGGCGGCTGTATGAGCGCCCTGAGAAGGACGCGGGCCGGGCGGTTCTCAATAGAGGATGCGCTCACGCTGGATGCAGTGCAGAGAGCGGCCGATATTGGCGAGGCAGAGAGCCTGCTCATACCCATAGACAGGCTTTTTGATGAATATCTCTCATGCGCTGTCGGTTCTGAAGCCCAGCGGCGGCTGCGCTGCGGGAATACATTCAGAGTGGATGTACCTGACGGAACATACAGGGTGTATTCACAGACAGGCGAGTTCCTTGCTCTGTGCAAGGCGGAAAACAATACGGCGTCAGCCATAAAGAGTTTTTTCCAGATATAAGTCGTCTTCCACCTGCGCGGAAAGGTGCAGGTCTACACATGGAGCAATGCCCCATGTGAATATCATGCGATACACCGCACTGCGGAGAGAGGCATATGAGATGTCGGAGATAAAGAGAGCGATAGCACTGGGCTTTTTTGACGGAGTGCATCTTGGGCACGCCGCGCTGATTAATAAGACAAAAGAGCGGGCGGCACAGCAGGGGGCCATGCCCTCAGTGTTGAGCTTTGATGTGCATCCGGATAATCTGGTGTTCGGGAAGGAAGTACCGCTTATAAACAGCGCCATCGGCCGGGAGGATATTATCCGCCGGAACTTTGGCATAGACAATGTGGTGTTCATCCATTTCAACCAGCATGTGATGCGTATGCCCTGGAAGGAATTTATTGATTCCTTAATTGATGAGCTGAACATCTGCTGGATAGTTGCGGGGCATGATTTCTGCTTCGGATACAAGGGCGAGGGTACAGCCGCGAGACTAAAGGAATACTGCGCCGGGCGGAACATCGGCGTTGATATTATTCCGGCAGTGACGCTTGACGGGCGCATAATTAGCTCCACTTATATACGCCAGCTTATAAGCGATGGGGATATGGAGCGGGCTAACATGTATCTTGGTCACCCACATATGCTTTCAGACACTGTACACTCAGGCTATCATCTGGGGACAAAGATGGGTACGCCCACTATCAACATGTATTTCCCGGAAGGAGTGCTTGTACCAAAGCATGGAGTGTATGCCGCAAAGGTGTATCTGGAGGATGGAAGCGGCCATGTGGCGGTTACAAATGTAGGCGTAAGGCCCACAGTCAGCAACAGCAACCGCGTGAATGTAGAGAGTCATCTGCTGGACTATTCCGGGAACCTCTATGGCCGCCAGGCCAGAGTGGAATTCTACAAGTTTTTGCGCAGCGAGGTAAAATTCTCAGATTATCAGGAGCTGGCAGCGCAGATAAGCCGCGACGCCGAAGACGCAAGGCGTTATTTCCAAGAAACAAATCAAGCATAGATAATAATTATGGCTCTGCCCACAGTGCACTGTGAGCAGAGCCATAAATTTAAGTTCTTAATAAACACTATTAGACAAAGATGATGTTGATTTTTCAATAGCTTAATACTATAATAGGATTATAAAAAGTTGCGGCATCATATTTTAAAGTAAATAAATGTGATGTATTTTTTATGACAGCAAAAGTTAAAGACTTATCTAAAAATGGAAGAAAATGGGCAAAAATGCTGTTATAGAAAGAAAAAATCAAAAAATACAAAAAAACTTGTACGCTGTCTTATAAATGACTGGGGGGTCATTAAGGCAGAATAAGGAAAGGAAATGGAAAGGGGAGTTTTATGAAGAAAATCGAAAAAAAGCTTATCTCAATGCTGCTGGTGCTAATGATGGTAGTGACGCTGCTGCCCACATTCGCGGCGGCAGACGCGGCGGTCAGCGACTATGTCACAGTTCAATCCGAAGAAGTCGGTACTCTTGTAGATACAACGGTAAACATCGTTGTTAAAACGGGGGATACGATCCTTGCAACTGGCACAAAAATTATGGGTTGTGGTATAAACCGTATCACTGTTGAAGTGAATCCCAACATAGTAAATTCGTTTAAGATATACAGAAACTCGCTTTCCAGCAGCACCGGGTTCTCAGTTACTTTAGCGACTGCTAACACCAGCAATACGTCAGTGAGCGCTAATTATTTTGCAGACTCTGATCAGATCCTTCATGTACCTACTCTATATATTAATCTGAGCCACACCGACCATGAGTGGGAAAAGACCAGCCGCACTGAGCCTACATGTACGGAAGACGGTTCAATACTATATACCTGCAAATATTGCACCGAGACCAAGACCGAGACATTGCCGGCTATCGGCCATGCCTGGGGCGACTGGTTATATGATTCCGGCTCGGACACCGCAGCAGATCACTCCAACAGCACACATTCCCGCGTCTGCGCAAATGACGAGTCTCATACGGAGACTGCGGGCTGCAGCTTTGAGCAGACCGGATATGTTGCGCCCACCAATGCAGCAGATGACAAATATACATATACCTGCTCGGTATGCGGACACTCCTATGATGTGGTGATCCCTGCCACCGTGTCTAAATACTCATTGATATATGAGGTAAACGGCGGCACAGGCGGACCGGGGACAGTCAGCGACATACCCGCGCAGGATTCCTATCCGCTGAATACAACTACAACGCCCACACACGCCGCTGATGCCAACGGCAACGCCGTGCTATTTGTCGGCTGGACAGCCGCAGCGGATACAAAGATTTATACCAAGACCGATACAGCCCCCGCCTGCATTACAAAAATAAAGCTTGACGCCAACAAGACCGTCTATGCGGTGTATGGCCTTGATACAAACAACAACGGTATACCTGATGTCACAGAGACTAAGTACAGCCTGACCTACGCAGCCAACGGCGGCAACAGCAGCACCGTGCCTGTGGACACCGCGAAGTACATCAGCGGTGACAGTGTAACGCTGAATGCCGGTGTGCCTACCCACAGTGATGATGGCACTAAAAAGGTAGTTTTTGCCGGATGGACCGCTTCCGCAGTTGCTTCAATACTTACTAAGGATGATACCGCGCCAGCTTATGTGACAGCGGTTACTTTCTCAGACGCGGATATCAGCTTGTATGCCGCCTGGAGCTATGATGAGAACGGCAACAACATCCCCGATGTGAACGAGGATAAGTACACCCTTACCTACAATGTAAACGGTGGAAATAACGATGGCCCTGCCACAGTCACAGGCCTGCTTGCGCAGACAGACTATGTGCTGGACAGCAGCACAGAGCCCACCCATGCCGATGTGGACAGCAGGAAGGTAGTATTTGCCGGCTGGACCGCTGCAGCTGATACAAAGATATATGCCAAGGATGATACAGTCCCCGCTGTTATTGTAAAGACAAATATCGCAGCCAATACAACTGTGTACGCTGTATATGGCTTTGATGACAACGGCAACAATATCCCTGATGTGCTTGAAGATTTTGTAACGTTGAGCTATGTGGCTAACGGAGGCGAGGGCGCACCCGCATCAGAGACCAAGGCTCTGGATAAGGCCGCTGGGCTTGCCGCATTTACCGTGTCGACCACTGAGCCCCCCCGCGAGGAATACAGCTTCAAGGGTTGGAGCACCACGGCGACAGGAGCGGTCGAATACAGGGCAGGAGAGACGCTGAAGCTCTCTGCCGACACTCCCCTGTATGCTGTATGGGA
>CAYFSB010000096.1:0-6485 GCA_964345655.1 uncultured Oscillospiraceae bacterium | reverse complement strand
TGACATCAGCGATGCTTTCCTGGATATGGCCATTGCATACAAGAACAGCTATCTGGCAGACAGCGCAAATCAGAAGACCATTGAAGAGTACTATGCAACCGGCATGTACCCCATGCTGGACGAGTACTGCGCCCAGTACGGCGCGCCCACCAGCCTTGAGTGCGCCCTTCTGGACAACAGCTGCGCCGGACTCAAGACTCAGACCACTTACACCCCCGCGGCCTGAGAAACACATACAGCGACTAAATCAAAATAAGGGGGGCCGCCCCCGCAATACAGGCGAAACCGCAGTTTCCCACAGAGGGAAGCTGCGGTTCTTTATGCGGATGGGCGGCATGGCGGGCCGCTGCCGGCTGTGAAAAATCTCCGGGGAACAGCTTGCCCAATTTCATCAGGCCGGGTATAATAGACGCATACTATTACGCGATGATTCATACAAGGAGAAAAGTTATGCTGCTGTCCGCCGAGCATCTTTCTATAAATTTTGGCAGCCGCCAGCTGCTGGAGGATGTAAATTTCTATCTGAACGAAGGGGACAAGGTAGGCGTCATCGGCGTCAACGGCAGCGGGAAGTCCACCTTTTTAAATGTACTTGCCGCTGTCATTTCGCCCGATGCCGGAACTGTCACCCGCGGGGCAAATCTTCAGGTGAGCATGCTTGCCCAAAACCCCCAAATGAACGATGACGCCACGATTTTAGAGCAGGTGTTTATGCACGCGCCCAGGGAATTTCGCGCGCTGAACGACTACGAGGCGAAAACCATGCTCAACAAGCTGGGCCTTCCGGATTTTGACCGGAAGGTGGGGGGGCTCTCCGGCGGTCAGCGCAAGCGCGTTGCTCTGGCGGCGGCGCTTATTCACCCGGCGGATGTGCTGATACTGGATGAGCCCACAAACCACCTGGACGCGGATATGACGGTCTGGCTTGAAAACTGGCTTTGCCGCTTCAGAGGCGGCCTTGTGATGGTGACCCATGACCGCTATTTTTTGGAGCGGGTGGTCAACCATATTACGGAGCTGTCCAGAGGCAAGCTATATCATTATGAGGCCAACTATTCCCGGTATCTGGAGCTGAAGGCTCAGCGGGCGGAAATGGCCCAGGCCAGAGAACGCAAGCGGCAGGCGATTTTGCGTGTGGAGCGGGAGTGGATAATGCGGGGCTGTCAGGCCCGCTCTACCAAGAGCCGTGAGCGCATAGACCGCTATGAAGCCCTGAAAAACCAGCAGGCCCCGGAGACTGAGGAGAATGTGCAGATGGCGGCGGCATCCAGCCGCCTGGGCAGAAAGCTCATAAGCCTTGAGCATGTGTCAAAAACCTACGGCGGCAGGACGATAATTGAGGACTTTTCCTATAAGCTGCTGCGAGATGACCGCATCGGTATCGTGGGCTGCAACGGGGCGGGGAAATCCACGCTGCTGCGCATTATTGCCGGTGAGCTTGCGCCGGACAGCGGCTGTGTGGACATTGGCAGCACGGTCAAGATAGGCCATTTCTCTCAGGAGGGGCGGGAGCTTGATCTGAACCAGAGGGTATATGACTTTATCCATGAATGCGGCGATGAGGTGCGCACCGGCGAGGGCGTTTTTTCCGCCAAGATGATGATGGAGCGCTTTATGTTTCCGGCGGATATGCAGAATATGCCTGTCGGGCGTCTGTCCGGCGGGGAGCGGAGGCGGCTTTATCTGCTGTCGATTTTGATGAGCGCGCCGAATGTGCTGCTGCTGGATGAGCCTACAAACGATTTGGACGTGATGACGCTGTCCATTTTGGAGGATTATCTGGAGAGCTTTCCCGGCCCGGTCCTGGCGGTGTCCCATGACCGCTTTTTGCTTGACAGACTGTCAGAGCAGATCTTTGAGCTGCGTGACGGACAGGTCCTGCGCTATACAGGCAACTGGCAGGCCTGGCAGCAAAAGCGCGCCCAGGAGACAGACCCGGCCCCGGCGGAGAAAGCCAGAGCGGCAGCGCCCAGACAGCGGGGTGAAAAGAAGCTCAGATTCTCATACGGCGAGCAGCGGGAGTTTGATACGATCGACGGAGAGCTGGAGGAGCTGGAGCGGCAGCTTAAGGACTGCCTTGCCCAGCAGGACAGGTTCGGCAGTGACTATGTGAAGCTGCAGGAGCTGCAGGCCCGGCAGCAGGTAATAGAGACGGCGCGGGAGGAGAAGACCCAGCGCTGGATGTATCTGCAGGAGCTTAAAGAGCAGATAGACGCCCAGAACCGATAGGTCGGGGCGGGAAAGAACCGCACAATAAAAGAATGTCATCCTGAGCGCCTGCGAAGGATCTTCCCGCCGGGAATGCCCGGCAAAGGAAGAGTCTTCGGCCTGAAGGCCTCAGAATGACATTCTTTTTTAGTATAGCGTTCTGCCTGTTCAGACGGCTGAATACGCTGCGGTTACTTGCGCAGGACCTTATTCTCCAAGCGCCTGCCGGAAGACGTCGTTCAGCTTGCGCTTTACGGTCTCGGCGCTGTCGGCGGAGTTTGCCTCATACAGCTTCTCGCCGTTGAAAAACAGACTGGGGGTGTACCAGTAGTCATAGCTCTCAGCCATAGGGCGCTCCATGACCTCGTTTACACGCCGCAGAGGGATATCCGCATATTCGGGGTGCTCCTGCAAAAGCTCCCCGATCAGCCTTTCGGCCTGACGGCAATAGGGGCAGCCGGGCAGATAGAACAGCAGCAGGGTGTCCTCTGTGCCGGCGGTCTGGACGCTTTGCTTTTTCAGCATATCTTTCAGTGACATATTTTTCCTCCATTAAGGCTGCGGTTTATATTTCAGCAGCCGACATGAACCGGTTACAGCCGCTCGAAGCCGTCCTCAGGCCTGACCTTTGGCTGGGGCTTGCGCTGGCGCAGGTTTTTTATCATTATCCAGTTGTATATAATCAGCATAAGGGCGGCGCCCACAAGCATGAGCTGCATACCCATATATCTCCCGTCGGCCAGGGACATGATGCACATGGTGGAGCCCAGCATACTGAAAAAAATGCTGCGCCAGCCGTTAGGTGAGCCGAAGACAAACCCGGCCACGCGGAAAAAGGCGGCCATGGCCACAATGACCGTGACGATCTCAATGGCGTAAGACCATACCACGCTGTTTATATCGTTCATCTTATAGCAGGTGATGAGCCAGAAGGCAAAGGTGAGAATGGGGAAAAATGCCATCAGGCACAAAAGCCGGGGACGCTGTACAGGGGGAGTGTTTGCTGCCGTCAGCAGCAGCGGATAGGATATGCCGGAGAATACCCCCAGAATAGCCAAAATACGCAGGAAATTGGCCTCCTTGTCGGTCTCGCACTGCACCAGAAGCCAGAGCGCGCCGATAAACATTATTCCACCTGCGGCCCAGCGGGCTACAGTGAAGAGCTTGCCGCTGTTTTCCAGGGCCTCGCAAAAGTCGTCCGGCACGTAATAGCGTGCGTTGCGCGATCTGTCCACAAAGCGCAGAAACATAAAGGCCGCGGCCAGAATAAACAGCGGCACTATGATATGAAAAACGCTTTTGTCGGCCAGACCAGCATCATTAAAGCCCATCTGATTTTGCAGCCAGCGGAGGAAGACGCCGAAAGCGCCTGTACCCATAACATAGCAGCTTATTTCAAGAGATTTTTTTTGCATAATTTCTGTCCCGTTTCAATAACAATAGTTTATGACGGCATGGCATAAAAAGCACGTGCCGTATTGATGTACTGATTTTATACTTATTTATATATTCAGTCAAGTCGAAACCGGAGGAATGACCGTGAAGAAGACTGTTCTGTTGGCATATGTCGCTCTTTTTATCAATTTTCTGCTGCCGCTGATGAACATGGAGCGAACGCAGGTACCTGCTGCCCAGGAGCAGACCGCACTGCCGGTTTACAGCTCTGTACCCGTGCAGATGAATCAGGACATGAAGGCCTCGCCCGCTCCGGAGGTGATCCGGGTGCTGTCCGGCACAGACATCGTGGAGATGGACATGCAGGAGTATCTGCTGGGAGTAGTGGCGGCGGAGATGCCCGCCTCCTTTGAGCCGGAGGCGCTAAAAGCCCAGGCGGTGGCGGCAAGGACCTACGCCATGTACTGCGCCGCCGGAGGCAAGCACGGACAGGCCGACGTGTGTACGGATTACGCCTGCTGTCAGGCCTGGCTGGATGAGAGCGCCATGAGGGGCGGAGACTACGATACATACGCCGGGAAAATACGCTCTGCCATTGCAGAGACGGCGGGGCAGTATCTCAGCTATGAGGGCGAACCGGTGTTTGCCGCCTTCCACTCATCCTCCGCAGGCGCTACCGAGGACAGCGGACAGGTCTGGAATTCAAGGCCGTACCTCATAAGCGTAACAAGCCCGGAGACAGGGGCGGATGTGCCAAATTACCTCAGCCGCCTTGAGTGCGCGCCGCTTGATTTCAGAGACACCGTTCTTTCTTCCTGGCCTCAGGCAGATTTTACCGGGGAGGAGAGCACGTGGATAGGCGAGATAACGCGGGACGACAGCGGCCGCGTAGCCACGGTTACTCTGGGCGGCGTCCAGATAAAGGGCACGGAGCTCAGAAGCCTGTTCTCCCTGCGCTCCACGGCCTTCAGCCTTGAATATACCGACGGGCGCTTTGTATTCACTGTCACCGGAAACGGCCACGGAGTGGGAATGAGCCAGTACGGGGCTCAGGTCATGGCCGAAAACGGCGCGGACTATACCCAAATACTGGCTCATTATTATCCGGGGACGTCGCTGGTCAGCTGATGCGGCTGTATTCGCAAAAGCAGTAACGCAGGCCGTCCTCCTCCATCCACTGGCCCTGCCGGCAGCACTCCCAGTCCGGGGACTTGTCCAGATCCGGGAAAAAGCTGTCTGAGTGGGGGCACAAATCAATTTTGGTCACATATATACGGCTCAAGTGGGGGAAAAACTGCTTATATACACTGGCGCCGCCGATAACCAGGCAGCGGGGATGCGCTTTTGCCGCATCCAGCGCCTCCTGGGTATCATGAACTACCTGGGCGCCGTCTATCGTCAGCTCCTGCCGGGTCACGACTATGTTGTCCCGGCCCTTTAGCGGCCTGCCGCCGGGGAAATCCTCCAGAGTTTTTCTGCCCACGATCACCGCGGCACCGGCTGTTATGTCGCGGAAATGCGCCCTGTCGGCCTTTAAAACCACCGGCTGGGTGCCGCCGCTGCCTATGCCCCAGTCGGAATACACCGCAACTATCGCGTCCATGGCCTCTCCTTTACAGCGCCACCGGAATCTTGCCGGTAAAGTCCGAGAATTGGTAATTCTCCATTTTGAAGCTGTCGCGGGTGAACTTATAGAAGTCATCCACGGCGGGGTCGATAATAAATCTGGGGGCGGGCTTCGGCTCGTTCTTTATTATTTCTTCAATAGCGGGCACATGCCGGTCATAGATGTGCGCGTCTGCTATCACATGCACAAACTCGCCCGGCTCAAGTCCGGCGATCTGAGCCAGCATCATGGTCAGCACGGAGTACTGCACCACGTTCCAGTTGTTGGCAGCCAGCATATCCTGAGAGCGCTGGTTCAAAATGGCGTTGAGCCTGTTGCCGCTGACGTTGAAGGTCATGGAATAGGCGCAGGGATACAGCGCCATCTCCGACAGGTCGGCAAAGTTATAGATATTGGTCATTATGCGGCGGGAGGCGGGGTTGTGCTTTAAATCCCATATGACCTTGTCCACCTGGTCCATATCCCCCTCCGGGTAGTGGTGCTTTACGCCCAGCTGATAGCCGTAGGCCTTGCCTATGGAGCCGGTCTCGTCGGCCCAGGCGTCCCAGACGCGGGTGCGCAGGTCATGCACATTGTTGCTCTTGGCCTGCCATATCCACAGCAGTTCATCTATAGCGGATTTCCAGAAGGTGCGCCGTATAGTGAGAATGGGAAATTCCTTCGACAGGTCATAGCGGTTTACAATGCCGAATTTTTTTACCGTGTGGGCGCTCTCCCCGTCATCCCAGCGTGGCCGGACAGACAGATCCGTGTCCCAGGTTCCGTTTTCAAGAATATCTTTACAGTTGCTTATAAATATCTCGTCTGCTCTGCTCATAAACATACCGCCTTGTTATTATATAGTATTTTGATTTTATCACATGAACCGCCCCATGTCCAACAGAATAGAATAAAGGCGTGGAGGTGATGCAGGTGTGAGATTTGCCGTTGTCGGCGGGGATGAGCGCTCGGCCCTTTTAAGCGTGATGCTGTTGAGGGACGGGCACAGGGTACAGAGCTATGCGCTTGAAAAAGCGGAGCTGCCGGCGGAAATACCCAAGGCGGGCTGTCTGCAGGGCTGCGTATACGGGGCTGACTGCGTGGTTTTGCCAACGCCGGCTGAAAAAGGCGGGCTTTTAAACGCGCCGCTGTCCGATGAGGCCCTGCGTATGCCGGAGCTTATCGGGGCGCTGTGGAAGGGACAGATCCTGTGCGGCGGGCGATTTAGCGACGCAAGCTGCCTTGCGGCCATAAAAGGCAAGCTGCATGTGGAGGA
>CAYFSB010000095.1:0-6521 GCA_964345655.1 uncultured Oscillospiraceae bacterium | reverse complement strand
CGGCCAGGATTCCCACCCCGTACTGTCTCAATAAGATTTTGCCTTGCCGTAATCATTTTTGTGCACCTCCAATTATTATTGCTAATAATTATACATTATTGTTCCACTCTTTACAAAAAAACGTATATTTTTTCATGAGTCTATTGTTGGAAGATATGTTTGAAAAAAGTGAGGACATTTGATAGAATAAATAAAGAACAAAAAGAGTGAGTAAATATTGAGAGCAACCGTTATAGTGGACAATATTTGCAATGGCAGCTGCGGCGGCGAATGGGGGCTGTCCATTTACATAGAGTACGAAGGGAAAAAGATACTGTATGACGCCGGGGCGTCATCGCTTTTTGCCAGAAATGCCGAGAAGCTGAACATTCCTTTGTCGCAGGTCGACTATGGCGTATTGTCCCACGCTCATTACGACCACGCCAACGGCATGGAGGAGTTTTTCCGGCTCAACAATCAGGCAAGTTTCTACCTGCAATCGGCCTGCGGGGAAAACTGCTATAAAAGAGTGCTGTTTTTCAATAAATATATTGGGATTCCCCGTGGCATTCTGGAAAAAGAGAGTGGGCGCATCTGCCATGTATCAGGAAACTGTCAGCTTGCCGAGGGTATAAGCCTTATATCCCACAGCACCCCCGGTCTTGATGCCATTGGCAGCCGGGAGAAAATGTATGTGCGCAATGCCCGCAGATGGCAGCCGGATGATTTTGCTCACGAACAGAGTCTGGTTTTTGATACTCCAAAGGGGCTCGTGGTGTTCAATGGCTGCTGTCACGGCGGCCTTGAGAACATTATCAGGGAAACTGCCGAGGCCTTTCCGGGCAGGCCGATCTACGCGCTGACAGGCGGATTTCACCTTTTCAACAAGCCGGAGGCGGAGGTCCACGCGCTGGCTCTGCGCATGAAGGATATGGGCATAGAGCGCATCTATACAGGCCACTGTACCGGTGAAAAGGCCTTTGAAATTCTGCGCCGGGAGCTTGGAGAATCCATAACCCAGCTCAAAGTCGGCCTGACAATGGAGTTTTAAAGTGCAAAACAGCATAAAAGAACGAGGCGGCTGCTTTCGCAGCCGCCTCGTTCTTTTATCAGACCTGAATGTCTTCTGTTTATGGTTTCAGGCGAGCTTGTGCGCATGTGCCAGCACCGCGCATGAAGCCAGGGACAGATATGCCTGCTCCTTGGAATCGCTTCTGGAGGTAATGGCAATGGGAATTTTCGCCCCGAATATTATGCCGCAGCTGTTGGCTCTGGCATTCATCTGTAAAACCTTCACAAGCAGGTTTGCGCTTTGCAGGTCAGGCATAACTATACCGTCAAACTCTCCGCAGTAGGGGCAGTTGTAATCCTTAAGTCTTGCGGCCTCCTTACTTACGATAAGGTCATAAGGGATCGGGCCAACCAGCTTGCAGTCGGCAAACGGGGTACGCTCCTGTATTCTGACCAGATTCTGCGCCTCCACAGTGTCTCTCATGTGGAAGCTCGGAGTCTCTACAAGAGACAGCACCGCGATCTTCGGGTCCTCCACCTTCAGCGCCTTCATCACTTGGACCATATTCTTGATTATCTCTATTTTATCATCCATTGTGGGCTTTACCACCATGGTGACATCAGATATGAACAAAAGCTTCTCATAGTCGGGTACTTTTATCATGGAGATGTGGGTCATCAGATCCGTCTCAAGGAGTTTATTCGCCTTGTCGATGACCGGCATCAGAAACTCTCTGGTCTGAGTGTTGCCGCGCATCAAGACATCCGCCTTCCCGGAATGGATAAAGTCAATGGCATACTGCACGACATTTGTGTCATCGCTCACCGGCTGCAGATCAAAAGAGCGGTTTTCAAGGCCAAGGAGTCTGAGTTTGTCCATGATCTTCTTCTGGTTGCCGACCAGAATGGGCTCCGCGAATCCGCTTTCCTGCGCGTCAAATACGCCCAGGAGCATGTTTTCGGCATCTGCGCCCGCTATAACAACACGGGCCGGTTTGTCAAGCGCTTTCGCCTTGTCCACGATAATATCAAAATCGTGAGCATACTGTTCGTTCATAACAATTCCTCCTCATAATATAAACTCTGTCTGAGCCTGTTTTTTTATGTAATCAAAAAATGTTTCAAAAACCTATATCCCGACTTATACATTATATATCATAAAATGGGTATTTTAAAGGGGTATTTTATAATTTCCTGCGAATATTCAGTGAAGATTTGAAAGGCATTCTCCCGGCACAGACACACAAGGCGCCCTCCCCTTCGGCTCATCAGGCCGGAAGAGAGGGCGCTGTATTTCCATTGCAGCTCTGATTGAGCTGGGTCTTTATTTTGCGGCTGGGTACTCGTTGCACAGCAGCCGGTATGGCGCCTCGTCCTCCTCTATCTTCGGGAAGCGGCCCACGGGGGGATTAAAGCGGTTATCGGTATTGTCGTCGTTGCACTGACTCACTTCCCCAAGCAGAACCGGGCCGCTGCCCTCTTCCACTGAGAAATCATGGTACAGATACTGCTGGATATGTATGCTCTCACCTGGAGTCAGACGTATCTGCGTCCCGGCGGGAACCAGACGGGCACGCCCGTCTGTATGCACTGTTACCTGAGACGCATGATCGATTTCCTCGTCCGGCAGAGAGTTATATACCCTTATGAGCACGTTGCCGCCGCCGCGGTTAATTATATCCTCCGTCTTATACCAGTGAAAATGGTTGGGCGCATACTGCCCCTCCTTTAAATACAGCAGCTTCTCTGCATACACCTTGGGGTATTTATCCGCCATGGCATGGTTTCCATTGCGGATAGTGATAAGTGAAAAGCCAAACCTGTCAAAATCGCCCAGGCCATAGTCAGTGATATCCCAGCCCAGCATACACTCGCGCACCTCGTCATACTCATGGCCTATGCTCTTCCACTGTTCCGGGCTAAAGCCGCAAAACGGCGGAAGAAAACAGCTGTACTTTGCGCACATAGCCTCCAGCTCCCTGAGCGCCCTGTTTATTTCGCTCCGCTTCATCTTCTGCACCTCCTGCAAAACAGTCAGATTCTTGAAAAATATATTGCGCTCACCGCCTGGGCAAACTGAGCCACCGCCAATCCGCTGCACTTTGACAGTTGCTTCATAAGCGGTGTATAAGCCATGTTTTCGTCCGCTGCTCTCAGTTCCATTTCCGGAATCACGCTGTAAAAGCCATCCTTTATGAGTCCAAAGCAGCACTGGTTCTTTACAAACCTCCCAAACAGCCAGCGGCTGCGCGTGCCTGTATGCAGAAGGTATTCAAGCTCCAGCGTAAGCTGTCCCAGATTCACGCCCACCTGCCTGAATGCTTTTTCTGCCGCCGCGTCACCGCTCTCAGCCTTCTCCATAATGCTCTCAAGGCAGGGCTTTCTCATGTCCACAGGCTCTGAAATTATTTTATATATTCCGCCGCATTCCTCCGCAAAGCCGCTGAGAAGCGCGTCCTTCTCCTGTGAGACAAGCCTGTACACAGCGGCCTGCCCCAGATAACGGCGTGCACCAGCCAGGCTGGAATTCTCATTTTTCACCGAGCGCAGATCCTCCGGCGGGAACATTTTTGCCTTTTCGCTGCCCAGATCCACGAGCAAGTCGTAGCACTCCAACGGTATCTGCGGTATCTCCCCACCGGCGTCGATCCATCCTGTACCCAAGTCTGTCCCCAGACTGTGCGCCATCACGCTGCCTCCAACACTGCCCCCGCCGGCAAAAGTTTCCAGTGCCGCACCAAAGGCCGCCATTGTGCCGTCGTTTATGGCTCTTACCGCCGCACCGGGTACGCACAGGGTTTTAAGCTGCTCCGTCATGGCTGAAATCTTTGAAAGCTCCGCTTCATAATCCACATCAGGGTTTTCTCTGATGCCTTTTGTTTTCGGCGTCTCCCCACCGAGGATATGGTCGTTGAAAACGATGTCCGGATAGCTCAGTCCAATGCCGTTGAACTTCGGCAGGCCCTCTGCGGCGGCGGCTGCTATGGCAGCCTTGTTCTCTCCTGCTGAAGCATCCTTTTCAAGCGCCATGTTAATGACTCTGTTCAGCCCTTCGTTTTCCGGGTGCATGTATCCCACGGCGCTGGCCTGCATAAGCCCGGCAAGCATTATAACAGGCTCCGTTATCGCCTCCGCTGTTTTTCCTTCCGCTGGATTCCAGTCAAATTCCTTTACCGCGGCAAGCCTGCCGTCCACAGAGAGCGCCAGTTTTATATCCGTTCCGCCAACATCTATGCCGCAAAATATTCCGCCGGACGCCGCTGCAAGAGCATGTTCAAGCCTGCTGTCAAGGCTGCTGCCAGTAGGCTTTTCCGGCGTCTCCGCCGGGATATATCCGCTCAGCTGTTTTATCTCTGTGGAAAAATCGGCCAGAGTCGTTGCGCGGCAGAGTCTGTTTGCAATGTTTACCGCTTTTTTTAATCCCGGAACGTTTTCAAATCTTGCGAGGCTCTCCTCGGCCAGCGCTCTCAGTGCGCTGGCCTTCTCATCTAAAAAAAGCTCAAGCTTTCTGCCGCTGTATATGGACAGGATATTAAACAAACGCGCCGTCAGGTAGTCTAAAATAAGTTTGCGCTGTTGGTCCTCCCTCCAGGGTGAAACCGGGCAGGAAAAATCCAGTTCTCTTCCATCCAGACATTTGAGCTTTATCACCAGTTTTTTTGCGTTTTCGTCTCTCTCAAAAGCCTGGCGCAGATCATTTATCCACAGGCTCTCATTCCACGTTTCAGGGTATATCTTCACGCTTTCCACGGCCACCTCTCCCGCCCATGTTTTATCATCATGCTTAATATAATACGTCTGCGTGTTTCTGTAAAGCCGCCTGTTAAATCAGGGCCGCCGCTCTGCTCATTTCCTCATAGCTATCATAAACAATTGTTTTTATATCTCTTCCGCCTTTCTATATATACTCCGTCAATATATATTTGCGTATTCTGCGCTGTCAAGCTCAGAGGGTATAATCTGTTACACAGCAGTTGGTTTTGTATCAAAGCGGCCGCCCCTACGTCTAAAATCCGTATGCGTGTATAAAAAAGCATCCCCATCATAAAAATGGGCACCGGAGAAAAAGCCAATCTAACCGGCCTTGCCGCCGATGGCGGCGCCGGGACTCTTTCTCCGATGCCAGGTTCGGAGGTCGTCGCCTCAAATAAGAGCATATCAAATGAACGCGAAAATGTCAACGGGAATGTTCCCCTGTACAGGAATGCTTTTTTAGTACGCCCGACAAGATTCGAACTTGCGACCTGACTCGATGCTTCGCATCGGTCAGCCTTCGGCGGATTAAATGCGCTTCGCGCCTGAAGGTCGCAAGTTCACATTCAACTACAGTATACCAAAAGAGAGACCACCCGCAAGGGGTGGTCTCTCTTTTGGTACGCCCGACAAGATTCGAACTTGCGACCTTCAGAGTCGGAGTCTGACACTCTATCCAACTGAGCTACGGGCGCATATAATATTGAACATGGGCAAAACAAGCTTATTTCCATTGTGCATGGAATTTGTTATAATATAAAGGCACAATTCGCACTTTGTTATTATAGCAAAGTTATCCCATAAAGTAAATAGTGGTTTTCATTTTTATTTACGTCTGCTTTGACTGCGCCATACCGCCAAGGGTACATAGAAAAAACAAACTTTTTGTCCGCTCAACGCGGCAGAACGGAGATCAGTATGAAAAAAGTCAAATTGGGAAAAACCGGGTTGATGGTTACCAAGACCGCTATGGGCTGCCTGCCTGTCCAGCGCTGTGACGAGGCCTACGCGCTTAAGCTTTTGCGGGCGGCCTATGAGGGCGGAATAAACTATTTTGACACGGCAAACGCCTATTCGGACAGTGAACGGAAAATAGGCTTGGCACTCTATGACGTGCGGGACAAAATCGTTTTATCCACAAAAAGCCTGGCACGTGATAAGGACGGGATCCTTGAGCATATTGAGAACAGCCTGAGGATGCTGAAAACAGACTATATAGACCTCTTCCAGTTCCATCAGGTAACCTCCGTGCCGGATGTAGATGATCCCAACGGCCCCTATGCCGGAGCGCTGGAAGCTAAAAAGCGCGGCTGGATAGGCCATATAGGCATTACCTCCCACCGGGTCAATATTGCCGAGGACTGCATAAGCTCCGGCAATTTTGAGACAGTGCAGTTCCCGTTCAGCTACATATCCTCCGACCGGGATCTGGCGCTGGCCGATAAATGCGCCAAGGCCGACATGGGCTTTATCGCAATGAAGGGTCTGGCCGGCGGCATCCTCAACAATGCCCGTGCCTGCCACGCCTTTATGAGCTGCTATGACAATGTGGTCCCCATCTGGGGCATTCAGCAGCTTGACCAGCTGGAGGAATGGCTCCGTCTGGCTGAGGAAAACCCCGTCATGGATGAAGATCTTGACGCCTTTATAAAAAAAGAGCGGCAGGAACTTTCTGGCAGCTTCTGCAGAAGCTGCGGATACTGTATGCCCTGCCCCATGGGAATAGAGATACGCAACTGCGCCCGCATGAACATGCTGCTGCGCCGCTCCCCCTGGCA
>CAYFSB010000094.1:0-6535 GCA_964345655.1 uncultured Oscillospiraceae bacterium | reverse complement strand
TCCGTGGAAAAAGCATTGAGCTTCGTCTCAATATCGGCAGGCTTGGGCGTGGCCGTGGGTTTTGGTGAAGCCGTAGGGGCAGGTGTGGCTTTTGCCGCCGTCACTGCCAGCGAGGCCGAGGCCTGGGGTGTGGGAATAGCGCTCTGGGCCACAATATGTGCCGAAAACGCCCGCACCTGCGGAGCCAATATCAGCACAGATATCAGCACAGCCGTGCACGGCAAAATTATCATGATGGCCTTTTCATATCTGGCGTCGTTCAAAAGCGCCCAAAGCTTTCTGAAAAAGTTCTTCATATCACAGGTACTCTCTTTTCAATATGATGTGAGTTTTATCATAAACCGCTGCGGCTCTGATGGTGCAAATATAACTGTTGACATAATACAGCGTACAGCCGTGTTTTGTCAATATTTTTTGGCAATTTTGTTTCCAAATTGTCTTTTTATTGAGAGGCAGGGCTTTTTCTCCGGTATATGCACCGGTGAAAAAACTGTTAGATACATATGTGACTGTTTTGTGCACAAAAGCGGTTATGCCGCGGAGCAGTTTTTCAACGGTTTTTGTGCCTTGTGAAAGATGCGGAAATGTGATAGAATTTTCTCTATGATTACTGAATTTGAAAAGAACTATATTGAGGCGCGCCGGGCTGTCATCCGCGCCGACTTTATGAATCTCAACGAGATGCAGCGCGAGGCGGTAATGGCCACGGAGGGGCCGCTGCTGATACTGGCCGGAGCCGGGAGCGGCAAGACCACAGTGTTAATAAACCGCATTGCAAATCTTCTTAAATACGGCAGAGCTGCAGACAGCATGGAGTTGCCTCCGGATGCCGATGAGGAAAAGCTTAAAGTTCTTCAGCGGGGCGGCGAGGCCGCCATGGCGCTGGCGGCCCTTGACAAGGTGGAGCCTTGGCGGATACTGGCCATAACCTTTACAAATAAGGCGGCCGACGAGCTGAAAAACCGGCTTGAGCGGATGCTTGGCTCCGATGCGAACGATATCTGGGCCTGCACCTTTCACTCTTCCTGTGTGCGCATTTTAAGGCGGGACTGTGAGAAGCTGGGCTTTCCCAGTAATTTCACCATTTATGACACTGCCGACAGTCAGAGTCTCGCAAAGCGCATTATAAAGGACATGAATCTGGACGACAAAGCATTTCCGCCCAGAGCTGTTCTTGCGGAGATAAGCCGGGCAAAGGATGCCCGTATATCCGCCTCTGACTACCTGAGTCAGGCCAGAGCCTCCGGGGATGTACGCCGCATCAGAATAGGCGAGATATATGCCGAGTACATGCGCAGGCTGTTTTCGGCAGGCGCAATGGACTTTGATGACCTTATATATTTCACCGTAATGCTCTTTGAGCAGCACGATGATGTGCGTGCTTACTGGCAGCGCAGATTCAAATATGTGCTTATTGACGAGTATCAGGACACAAATCATCTGCAATATCTTCTGGCTTCCACGCTGGCCGGAGGTTGGGGAAATATCTGCGTGGTAGGCGACGACGACCAGAGCATTTATAAATTCCGCGGCGCCACCATTGAGAATATTCTCTCCTTCGAAAGTCAGTATAAAAACTGCCGCACGATCCGCCTTGAGCAGAACTACCGCAGCACGGGACATATACTGAACGCCGCCAACGCCGTTATACGCAACAATCTTGGGCGCAAGGGCAAGGAGCTATGGACCAGCAGGGATTCCGGAGACGATATAAGCCTGTATGTGGCGGACAATGAAAACGACGAGGCGCAGTATGTGGCCTCAACCATTATGGGCAGCTTCAGTCAGGGCGCAAACTGGCGGGACCACGCTGTGCTCTACCGGATGAACGCCCAGTCAAGCCAGATGGAATTTGCCTTCAAGCGCAACGGCATCCCCTACCGCATTATCGGCGGCACCAGGTTTTTTGACCATGCGGAAATCAAGGACATGCTGGCCTATTTGAGTGTTATTGCCTCACCCTCGGATGATCTGCGCCTGACGCGTATAATCAACAGTCCCCCCAGAGGCATAGGTGAGCGCAGTCTTGAGTCAGCGCGGCAGCTTGCCGTTCAGGGCGGCAAGAGCATTTTTGAAATAATTTCCCGCGCCGACAGCTATCCTGAGCTGCATCGGCCTGCCATAAAACTCCGTCAGTTTGCGTCCATGATAAACGAGCTGCGCTCTTTTGCGGAAAACAACAGCCCGGACGTCCTCTATGACGAGCTGCTCCAAAAAACCGGGTATCTGCACTTGCTTGAGGAATCCAAGGACGACAAGGACATAACAAGAGCCGAAAATATAAAGGAGCTCAAGAGCAGCATCCTGAGCTACATGAAAGAGTCCGGGGACATGTCGCTGGAGGGTTATCTGGCAAATGTCGCATTGTACACGGACATGGACAACTATGACAAGGACGCGGACTGCGTTGTGATGATGACAATGCACAGCGCAAAGGGTCTGGAATTTCCCTGCGTCTTTATTGTAGGCATGGAGGAGAGCATATTCCCCGGAATGCGCGCCATTGGCGAGAGTGATGAGATGGAGGAAGAGAGACGGCTGTGCTATGTGGCAATTACCAGGGCCAAAAGCCGGCTGCATCTGGTCTGCGCCCGCCAGCGCATGCTCTTCGGCCGCACTACCGCCAACCGGGTCTCCCGCTTCGTGGACGAGATACCGGATGCGGACATACAGAAAAACATCCCCAAGGGCTATGGATACCGTGAGAAGAGTCACGACCTGGGCTTTGCATACAAGGCTCCATCATACAGGCAGCACAGTGTACCGGCTATCGCGCCAGCCGCCGCCGTGCCCACCGAAAGTACCGTATATTCGCTGGGCGACAACATAAAGCACAAGGCCTTTGGTCAGGGGGTTATTGTGAAGATGTCGCCCATGGGCGGAGATTATCTCATAGAGATAAACTTTGAAAATATCGGAACGAAAAAGCTTATGCTCCGTGCCGCGGCGCAACACATGACAAAGGAATAGAGAAACAATATATGGCAAACAACAAGGGATTATGGGGCCGGCTTGCAATTCTGGCCACAGCATTGATATGGGGTACTTCATTTGTAATTTTAAAAAACACTCTTGACAGCATCGGGACAATGTGGATCCTGGCGATCCGCTTTACGGTCTCGGCGGTGCTGCTGGGTCTGGCCGCGGGGAAAAAACTCCGCCAGATGAGCCGGGACGTTCTCCGCGGCAGTCTGATGATGGGCTGCTGTCTGGCGGCGGCATATATAGTGCAGACCTATGGGCTTCTGTATACCACGCCAGGCAAGAACGCCTTTCTCACTGCCACCTATTGCGTGCTGGTGCCGTTTATGGCCTGGGGCATATATAAGCGCAGGCCCGACGCCTCCAATATTGTAGCAGCTTTTCTGTGTATATCCGGTATTGGCCTTGTGTCGCTGAGCGGAAGAACTTCGGGAATGAACATTGGCGACGCGTTGACGCTGCTCTGTGGTATTTTTTACGGGCTGCAGATCATCATGATGGAGCAGTATGCGGGCAAATGCGACGCGCTGTCCATTACAAGCGTGCAGTTTGCCGCCGCCTCTTTGATCTGTTGGGTCGGTGCCCTGCTTTTTGAGCTGCCGCCTGTAAATGTCCCCCTCTCGGCCTGGGGAAGCGTGGCCTATATGAGCGTCATGTGTACGGCAGTCTGCTTCTTTTTGCAGGCCTGGGGCATGAAGTATACTCCCTCCTCCACCACGGCTGTCATAATGACACTTGAGTCCGTGTTCGGCACGGTAATTTCGATTATCTTTTACCATGAACCCATGACCGTCAAGCTGGTGCTTGGCTTTGCGCTTATATTTGTATCAGTTCTTATTTCGGAGACCAAGCCTCAGTTTATGAAAAGAAGGCAAAACGCATGAAAGAAATAAGCTCCCGGCAGATATCTGAGGCTGTGGCCCTACTTTGTATTCAGGCCAACAGCGAGCTGCCCCCGGATATTATAAGAGCCATGGAAAAAGCCAGAGACTCTGAGCCCTGGCCGCTGGGCCGCGACACCCTGTGCGTCCTCTGCGGCAATATGTCTGCGGCGCGGGAAAAGTGTCTGCCGGTCTGCCAGGACACGGGCCTTGCCTGCGTATTTGCGCAGCTGGGGCAGGAGGTACATATCACCGGCGATTTTTACGACGCGGTGAATCAGGGCGTCCGCCAGGGATATGAGCGGGGATATCTGCGTAAGAGCGTAGTGTCCGACCCACTGCGCCGCGAGAACACCGGCGACAACACACCCGCCGCCATAACCGTGGATATTGTGCCCGGAGATAAGCTGAAGCTCACCGTGGTGCCAAAAGGCTTCGGCAGCGAGAACATGAGCAGACTCGCCATGCTGAAGCCCTCCGACGGCGTTGATGGCGTAAAGCGCTTTGTTGTTGACACTGTCAGGGCGGTCGGCCCTAATCCCTGTCCTCCTGTTGTAGTGGGGGTGGGCATAGGCGGCACCTTTGACAAAGCGGCAGCGCTGGCAAAGCATGCTCTTTTGCGGAGTGTGGACAGCAAGAACTCAGAGCCATTTTATGCGGAGCTTGAAAACGAGCTGCTGGCAGAAATAAACGCGCTGGGCATCGGGCCTCAGGGCTTTGGCGGCAAAACCACTGCGCTGGGAGTGCACATTGAATTTATGCCCACCCATGTGGCAGGTCTGCCGGTGGCAGTGAATATTAGCTGCCACGTGACCCGCCGGGCAGAGATTGAACTGTGAGGTGCTCCATGGAACATGTTATACATACACCCGCAAGCTCAAAGCAGCTGGCCGCGCTCCGCGCCGGTGATAGGGTGCTGCTTTCAGGCACTGTGTATACGGCGAGAGATGCCGCCCATAAGCGGCTTACAGAACTTCTGGACTCCAGCGGCGCTCTCCCCTTTTCAATTGAAAACTGCGCCATATATTATGTAGGCCCCACCCCGGAAAAGCCCGGAGAGATAATCGGTTCCGCCGGTCCCACCACCTCCGGTAGGATGGATGCCTATTCACCCCGACTTTTGGATAAGGGCGAGACAATAATGATAGGTAAGGGCAATCGCAGCGCCGCTGTAATTTCGGCTATGAAGCGCAGCGGGGCCGTATATCTGGCAGCTATGGGAGGCGCCGGCGCCCTGATGGCTGGCTGTGTAAAGGCTTCAAAAATCATATGCTGGGAGGATCTTGGCTGTGAAGCTGTAAGAGAGCTGCTGGTGGAGGACATGCCCCTCACTGTAGCCATAGACAGTCAGGGTGGAAACATCTATGAGCTTGGCCCGGCAGCATACCTTGAAAGCTTGAAAGGCGGCAGATGATCATGGACTATATGAAGGATTCCCTCAGGCTCCACTATGAGCTCAGAGGTAAAATCGAGATGTGCGCCCGTGCAAAGGTGGACAGCCGCGAGGCGCTGAGTCTGGCCTATACCCCCGGCGTGGCGCAGCCCTGTCTTGAGATACAGAAGGATGTGGACAAGAGCTTTGAGCTGACCCGACGCTGGAACACTGTGTCCGTCATCACTGACGGCAGCGCTGTTTTGGGGCTGGGCGACATAGGCCCTGAGGCAGGGATGCCTGTCATGGAGGGCAAGTGCGTCCTGTTCAAGGAGTTTGGCGGAGTTGACGCAATACCGCTGTGCATCCGCAGCAAAAATGTGGACGACATAGTGAACACCGCAGCACTGCTGGCCGGTTCCTTTGGCGGGATAAATCTGGAGGACATATCCGCTCCCCGCTGTTTTGAAATAGAGGAGAAGCTTAAAGCCCGCTGTGATATACCGGTCTTTCACGATGACCAGCACGGCACTGCTGTAATCGTCTATGCGGCGCTTTTAAATGCCCTTCGGCTTGTGGGAAAGAAGCCGGGTGAAATCAAGGTCGTCACCTCCGGTGCCGGCGCGGCGGGCACAGCCGTCACTAAGCTGCTCTCCGGCGCCGGGATCAAAAACATCGTCATGACCGACAGGGTCGGCGCCATATACTCCGGCCGTGAGGGCCTTAACAGCGCAAAGCGCGAGATTGCCGCGCTTACAAATCCCTGCCGTGAACAGGGCGCTCTGGCCGACGTGATAAAAGGCGCGGACGTATTTATCGGCGTGTCTGCCCCCGGACTACTCACGGCTGATATGGTCAGAACCATGAACCGGGACGCTGTAATCTTCGCCTGCGCAAACCCCGTGCCGGAGATACTGCCTGAGGAGGCAAAGGCTGCCGGGGCCGCTGTGGTCTCCACCGGGCGCAGCGACTACCCCAATCAGGTGAACAATGTGCTGGCCTTTCCCGGCATATTCCGTGGGGCGCTGGATGCCAGAGCCAGCGACATAAACCACGCGATGAAGCTGGCAGCAGCCTCCGCTATTGCGGGGCTTGTGGCTGATGATGAGCTCTCCCGCGAGTATATCCTCCCCGCCGCCTTTGACCCCAGAGTCCGGGAAGCGGTGGCCGCGGCAGTGTTTAAAGCCGCGCGTGAGACAGGCGCTGCAAGAATATAATTAAAAAACGTGTCATCTTCCGGCAGTTTGAAGTGACCCCAAAAAGATAGACAAATATATGAGTGAATAAATGTTCAAGCCAC
>CAYFSB010000093.1:0-6577 GCA_964345655.1 uncultured Oscillospiraceae bacterium | reverse complement strand
GACCTGATGGCCCTGCTGACCACGCTCAAGGGTCTGCCGCTGGCCTATAACAAGGACATGCAGGAGGACAAGGAGTGCGTTTTTGACGCGGTGGACACGGTGAAGATGTGCCTGCAGGTGTTTGCGCCCATGCTCCTGACCATGAACGTGCGCACTGACAATATGCTCAAGGCGGCTCAGACAGGCTTTATAAATGCCACCGACCTTGCCGATTATATGGTGAAGAAGGGCCTGCCATTCAGGAGCGCGTATAAAATATCCGGCCGGATAGTGGCCGAATGCGTGAGAGAAAACAAGGTGCTTGAGACTCTGCCGCTGGAAAAATACAAGAGCTTCAGCCCACTGTTTGAAGAGGATCTGTACGGGGAGATAGACCTGAAGACCTGTGTGGAAAAGCGCATTTCCCAGGGAGGTACATCAGCTGCCTCCGTGGAGGCGCAGATAGAATATGTAAAGGCGTTTTTGAATAATGACTAAAATATTTATCGACGGCAGCGCCGGGACCACCGGGCTGCGCATATATGAACGACTCAGCGGCCGGGCGGATCTGGAGCTTATAAGTCTGCCTGAGGAGCTGAGGAAGGATGTGAGCGCCCGCCGGGATGCCATAAACACGGCGGACGTGGCCTTTTTCTGCCTGCCTGACGGGGCAGCGGCAGAGGCGGCGGAGCTGGTGCAGGGGAACACCGCGGTGATAGACACCTCCACTGCCCACAGAACCGCAGCCGGCTGGGCATACGGGTTCCCGGAGCTTTCCGGCAGGCGCTGTGAAATAGCGGCCTCAAAGCGTATCGCCAACCCCGGCTGCCACGCCAGCGGGTTCATTTCGCTGGTGGAGCCGCTGGTAAAGGCGGGGCTGCTGGGTAAGGACGCGGCACTCAGCTGCTTTTCCGTCACCGGCTATTCCGGCGGCGGGAAAAAGATGATAGAGGAGTATGAAGCCCCGGCGCGGGACGCGGACTTCGACTCACCCAGACAGTACGCTCTCGGTCAGCAGCACAAGCATCTCAAAGAGATGACCATTATCCCCGGCCTCGACACGCCGCCGGTGTTCTGCCCAATAGTGGCGGATTACTACAGCGGCATGGCAGTGACGGTGCCGCTGTTCAAAAAGGACATTAAAGGTACTGTGGAGGACATAAAGGCGGTATACAAAGCCTGTTACAGCGGCCCCGTGGTACATTATGACGAGCTGCCGGAGGGGGCACTTTTTGCGGCCAATGCCCTTGAGGGCAGAGACGACATGCAGATCTCGGTCTCAGGAAACGAAGACAGGATTCTGCTGCTTTCCCGGTTTGACAATCTGGGCAAGGGCGCTTCCGGCGCCGCAATACAGAACATGAACATTATCCTGGGCCTTGACGAGACCGTGGGACTGGTGCTCTGACACTTATATTCGGAGGAAAGAGAATGAAAACATTATCCGGCGGCGTATGTGCTGCCAAGGGCTTCAAGGCGGCGGGAATACACTGCGGCATACGCAAAAACCGCAGCAAGAGGGATCTGGCGCTGATATACAGCGAGGTTCCGGCCAGCGCCGCGGCAGTGTATACCAAAAACCTTGTCAAGGGCGCGCCCATTGCGGTCACCAAGGCCAATATCGCCGACGGCAGGGCTCAGGCCATGCTGTGCAACAGCGGCAACGCCAACACCTGCAACGCAAACGGCCTGGAAATAGCGGAAAAAATGTGTGCGCTGGCGGGAGAGGCGCTGAATATCCCGGCGGGAGACCTTATAATCGCCTCCACAGGCGTCATTGGCCAGCCGCTGGATATCAAGCCTATTGCCGGCAAGATAAATGAGCTTGCCGCGCTGCTCACAGCGGACGGCAGCGCCGACGCCTGCGAGGCCATAATGACCACCGACACAAGGGCCAAGGAGATAGCGGTGGAGTTTGAGCTGGGCGGCAAGACCTGCCGTATGGGCGGCATAGCCAAGGGCAGCGGCATGATACACCCCAATATGGCCACCATGCTGGTGTTCATCACTACCGACGCCGCTATTTCCCCGGAAATGCTCTCCAAAGCGCTCACTGGCGATATACAGGGCACCTTCAACATGATAAGCATTGACGGGGACACCTCCACCAACGACATGGTCTCCATCATGGCAAACGGCATGGCGGGCAACAGTGAGATATGCGCCGCCGGCGCGGATTTCGACGCCTTCATGAAAGCGCTGAACACGGTAAACGTGTATCTCTGCCGGAGCATCGCCGGAGACGGCGAGGGGGCCACAAAGCTCCTGGAATGTTCCGTCACCGGGGCAAAAGACGAGAGCACGGCAAAGACTGTTGCAAAGAGCGTCGTATGCTCCAGCCTCACCAAGGCCGCAATGTTCGGCGCCGATGCCAACTGGGGCCGGGTCCTCTGCGCCATAGGCTACAGCGGGGCGGATGTGGATGTGGACAAGGTGGGCGTGAGCTTCAGCTCTGCCGCAGGCTCTGTTGAGGTGTGCAAAAACGGCGCCGGAGTGGATTTCTCCGAGGAACAGGCCAAAAAGGTGCTGCTGGAAAAAGAGATAGATATACTGGTGACTCTGGGCGACGGAGAGGGCAGCGCCCTGGCCTGGGGCTGCGATCTGACCTACGACTACGTAAAAATAAACGGGGATTACAGGACTTGATACAATGGAAGAATTGAAGTTTTCCAACGCCCAGCGGGCGCAGGTGCTGACAGCGGCGCTGCCGTATATTCAGAAGTATAACGGCAGGATAATCGTTGTAAAATACGGTGGCAACGCCATGATAAACGAACAGCTCAAGCAGCAGGTGATGGAGGACATCGTCCTGCTGTGGCTGGTGGGCGTGAAGGTGGTGCTGGTGCACGGCGGCGGCCCGGAGATAAGCGAGCTTATGGACAAGCTGGGGAAAAAGCCGGAATTTGTAGACGGCCTCCGGGTCACAGACAAGGAGACCGTGGAAATTGTCCAGATGGTGCTTGCGGGCAAGGTGAACAAGACCCTTGTAAACCTGCTGGAGATGAAGGGCGGCAAGGCCATGGGTATCTCCGGCATGGACGGCAGACTTATCGAGGCCAAGATGAAAGACCCCCAGCTGGGCTATGTGGGCAGCATTACGTCGGTAAATATCCAGCCGGTGATGGATCTGCTGGAAAAGGGCTATATTCCGGTCATATCCACTGTGGGCTGCGACGATGAGGGCAACACCTATAACATCAACGGCGACACGGCGGCGGCATATATCGCCGGCGCGCTGGGCGCCCAAAGGCTTATCATGATGACCGATATCGCCGGGGTCCTGAGAGACAGGGACGACCCCCAGAGCCTTATCCCGGAGCTGTCTATCTCACAGGCGGTGGAGCTTTTCAAACAGAACATCATATCCGGCGGCATGATACCCAAGGTGGACTGCTGCATTGACGCCATCAACAGAGGCGTGTGCAGCGCAATAATTATGGACGGGCGTGTGCCTCACGCCATACTCATGGAGATACTCACCGACGAGGGCGCCGGAACAATGGTGATAGGAGATGAGGAAAATGACTGAGCTTAAGGAGCTCGACAAAGAATATGTGGCCAACACCTACGCCCGCTTTCCCGTGGAGCTGATACGGGGCAAGGGTTCGCTTTTATACGATGAGACCGGCAAGGAGTATATAGACCTGGGCAGCGGCATCGGCGTCACGGCCTTGGGCACGGCGGATGATGAGTGGGTAGACGCGGTCACAGCGCAGCTTTCGGAGCTGCAGCATGTGTCGAATCTCTATTATACGGAGCCCTGCGCAATCCTCGCCAAAATGCTTTGCCAGAAGACCGGCATGAAAAAGGTGTTCTTCGGCAACTCCGGGGCGGAGGCCAACGAGTGCGCCATAAAGGCCGCCCGAAAATACGCCTGCGAGAAGAAAGGCGCCGACCACTACACTATAGTGACGCTGAAAAACAGCTTCCACGGCCGGACGCTGACGACCCTTGCCGCCACGGGGCAGGAGCACTATCACGAGCTGTTTCAGCCGCTGACGCCGGGCTTCGTCTATGCCGAGGCCAATAATATTGACAGTGTAAAGACACTGGCTCTTGACAACAAGGCCGCGGCCATTATGATAGAGTGTATACAGGGCGAGGGCGGAGTTATCGCGCTTGAGGGTGATTTTGTAAAGGCTGCGGCGGAGTTTGCCGCAAAGGAGGATATCCTCCTGATCGTGGACGAGGTGCAGACCGGCAACGGCCGCACAGGAGAGCTGTACGCCTATATGAACTACGGCATCAAGCCGGACATCGTCACCACGGCCAAGGGCCTGGGCGGCGGGCTGCCGCTGGGCGCCGCCATGTTCGGCGAAAAGACCGAATATGTGCTGGGCGCCGGGGACCATGGCTCCACCTTCGGTGGGAATCCCGTATGCTGCGCCGGGGCCATAAGCATTCTCGGCCGCATTGACGATGAGCTGCTGGCCCAGGTCAAGGCCAAGGGAGAATATGTCAGAGACGCGCTCACCGGCGCGCCGGGCGTGGAATCCGTCAGCGGCATGGGCCTTATGATAGGCGTAAAGCCTGTAAAGCCCGCCGGGGAAGTGCTGAAACAGTGCAGGGAAAACGGTGTGCTGTGTCTCACCGCAAAGGATAAGCTCCGGCTGCTGCCGGCGCTGAACATACCAATGGAAGAGCTGAAAAAAGCAGTGGAAATAATTAAGGCCGCCTGCGCCTGAGAGGGGAAAAGAGAATGGACTTCAAAGGGAGAAGCTTTCTGAAGCTGCTGGATTTTACACCGGAGGAGATCGCGGCGCTTCTGGCGCTGGCCGCGGAGCTGAAGGCGAAGAAAAAAGCCGGTATACCCCACAAAATGCACGAAGGCAAAAACGTGGCGCTGATCTTTGAAAAAACCAGTACCCGCACCCGGTGCAGCTTTGAGGTGGCGGCGGCGGATCTGGGTATGCACCCGGTATATCTGGACCCCAAGGCCTCCCAGATAGGAAAGAAGGAGAGCATCGCCGACACCGCACGGGTCCTGGGCCGCATGTTTGACGGCATAGAGTACCGGGGCTACGGTCAGGAGCGGGTGGAGGCGCTGGCAAAGTATTCCGGCGTCCCAGTGTGGAACGGGCTTACCAATGAGTTCCACCCTACCCAGATATTGGCGGATTTCCTCACCATACAGGAGCATTTCGGCGCGCTGAAGGGCATAAAGCTTGTGTACATGGGCGATGCCCGCTATAACATGGGCAACTCCCTGATGGTGGGCTGCGCCAAAATGGGCATGAGCTTTACGGCCTGCGCCCCGGAGAAATATTTCCCGGACAAGGCCCTTGTGGAAGAGTGCCGCGCCATTGCCGCCCAGACCGGAGCAAAGCTCTGCTTTGAGACCGACCCAATGAAGGCCACCGCCGGGGCGGACGTACACCGATGTGTGGGTCTCAATGGGCGAGGCGGAGAGCGTCTGGAGCGAGAGAATAAACGACCTGCTGCCCTATCAGGTGAGCCAAAAGCTGATGGACAATGCCGGCAGCCAGTGCCGCTTCATGCACTGCCTGCCCGCCTATCATGACCTTGAGACCGAGACAGGGCTCGCCATATACGAGAAATTCGGCCTTGACTGCATGGAGGTCACCGATGAGGTCTTTGAGGGCGGACAGTCCATAGTGTTTGACGAGGCGGAAAACCGGATGCACACGATAAAAGCTGTCATGGCGGCCACGCTGTGAGATCGGAAGCTTGAGCCCATGGAAAGGATTGACCATAAATATGGATAAAGCATACCTTGTACTCAGTAACGGCATGAGCTTTGAGGGGCAGCGCATAGGCGCTGCCTCCGACAGCATTGGGGAGCTGGTGTTTACCACCGGCATGGTGGGCTATCTGGAGACCCTCACCGACCCCAGCTACGCCGGCCAGATAATAATGCAGACCTTTCCCCTCATCGGCAACTACGGCGTGATAGAGGAGGACTTTGAGGGTGAATGCCGCGCCAAAGGCTATGTGGTCCGTGAGCTATGCGACACGCCCTCAAATTTTCGCAGCCAATATGAGCTTGACCGCTTTTTGAAGGAGCGGGGAGTCTGCGGCATCTGCGGCGTGGATACCCGGAGCATAACCCGCATTATCAGAGAAGAGGGCGTGATGGGCGCAAAAATATGCAGCCTGCCGCCGGAGGATCTGAGCGAGATAAAAGCCTACGCGGTGACGGACGCCGTAAAGACAGTCAGCCGTGGGGAGCGGGAGGAATACCCGGCTCAGGGGCAGGAAAAATACTTTGTGGTGCTGATAGACTATGGGGCGAAAAAGAATATAAAAAGAAGCCTTTGCAAGCGCGGATGCCGGGTGGCAGTGGTGCCATATAATGCCGAGGCGGAGGAGATACTGGGCCTTGAGCCTGACGGAGTGATGCTCTCAAACGGCCCCGGAGACCCGGCGGAGAACAGCTTTTGCATAGAGCAGCTTAAAAAGCTTGCGGGCAGGGTGCCGATGTTCGGCATCTGCCTTGGCCATCAGCTTATGGCGCTGGCCATGGGCGGAAAGACCATGAAGCTCAAGTACGGCCACAGAGGCGCAAATCAGCCCGTATACTGCACCGGCAGCGGGCGAACCTATATCACCAGCCAGAACCACGGCTACACAATAATAA
>CAYFSB010000092.1:4165-6671 GCA_964345655.1 uncultured Oscillospiraceae bacterium | reverse complement strand
GATGAGGTCGGGGTTGTCAGTTACTGCGCCAAAGGCATGGGCCAGACTGTAGCCCAGCTCGCCCCCTTCGTTTATGGAGCCGGGGGTCTCCGGAGCAACGTGGGACGGAATGCCGCCAGGGAAGGAGAACTGCTTGAAGAGCTTCTGCATACCCTCCCTGTCACGGCTGATATTAGGATAAACCTCCTGATAGCTGCCGTCCAGCCAGTCCTGGGCCACCATTGCGTTGCCGCCGTGGCCTGGGCCGGAGAGATATATCATGTCCAGTTCATACTTTTTGATGACTCTGTCCAGATGGGTATAGACAAAATTCTGGCCGGGACATGTGCCCCAGTGGCCTACGATCTTCTTCTTTATCTGCCCTGATGTGAGAGGACTCTCAAGCAGGGGATTGTCCAGCAGGTATAGCTGACAGCCGGTTAGATAGTTGGCGGCGCGCCAGTACATGTCAATGGTGCGCAGCTCCTCCGCTGTGGCGGGTGCGTGTTTAATATTCGGCATATGATAACCTCCCAATCAATATTGCTGACAATTTTGTCATCACAGACATATTATCAGTAAATTTCATTTAGTCTATGTGTATTTTCAACAAAAATACAAGTTTTTTCGAAGAATTGACATTTTGAACAAAGTCTTTACTGCCGCCGGGCGGCGGGTATTGATTTTCCTTGTAATAATTATATCGGCGTGATAAAATATATTGTCTGTAAAAACGGGGGTGAGGCAGTTGGAAGAGGAAGAAAAGCGGGAGACCATGGATTATGATGTCATCCACGAGCAGAGGAGCGATGAGCTGACAGAGCTGCTGGACAGCCGGGATATGAAACAGCTCCAGCGGCGCATGGAGGAACTCAACGAGTTTGACGTGGCAGAATTTCTCTCGCAGATAGAGGACAATCGAATGCCCATGGTGTTCAGACTGCTCTCCAAGGGCACCGCCGCCGATGTTTTTGCAAATTTTGACGCCCCTGAGCAGGAGCGTATAATAAACTCCATTACCGACTCGGAGCTTGCCGGGATACTGGAAGAGCTGTATGTGGACGACGCGGTGGACATGATGGAGGAGCTGCCGGCAAACGTTGTAAAGCGAGTTATGCGGGCCGCCACTCTGGAGACAAGAAACCTTATTAACCAGTACCTGCGCTATCCGGAAAACTCCGCGGGAACTATCATGACCTCGGAGTTTGTGGATTTGAAAAAATATATGAGCGTCAAGGAATCCTTTGCCCGCATCCGGCGTATTGGAGAGGACAAGGAGACCATTTACGTGTGCTTTGTCATCTCTGCCGACAGAAAGCTGGAGGGCATAGTCACGGTAAAGGACCTGCTGCTGGCGGACGATGACGATATTATTGAGGACCTGATGGACAGGAACGTGATCTTTGCCTCTACCACGGAGGATCAGGAGAGCGTGTCCGAGAAGTTCTCCGACTATGACCTGATGGCGCTGCCGGTGGTGGACAAGGAAGGCAGGCTGGTGGGCATTGTGACCGTTGACGACGTTATAGACGTCATGGAGCAGGAGACCACCGAGGACTTCGAGATCATGGCCGGTATGACACCGTCGGATAAGCCGTATTCACGTACCAGTGTATTCGACATGTGGAAAAACCGGATACCCTGGTTGATGTTTCTGATGCTCTCCGCCACCTTTACAAGCATGATACTCACATCCTTTGAGGACATGCTGGCGGTGCAGACAGGGCTTGTGGCATTTATTCCAATGCTCATGGGCACAGGCGGAAACTCCGGCGCTCAAGCCTCCACGGCGGTGATAAGAAGCCTCTCCCTTGGCGACACGGAGCCAGGAGATGCGCTGAGGGTCATGTGGAAGGAGTGGCGGGTCTCGCTGCTGTGCGGGATGTCGCTGGCGGCGGTGAATTTTGTGAAGATGCTGCTGGTGGACGGACTGCTGCTGCACAACGCAAATGTGACGGTGGCTGTGGCCGCAACAGTGAGCCTTGCGGTGATGTTCATAGTTATGTTTGCCAAGGTGGTGGGCAGTATGCTCCCGATCTTTGCGGAAAAAATAGGCGTCGACCCGGCGGTGATGGCAAATCCGCTCATCTCCACTGTCACGGACGCCGTGTCCCTGCTCATATATATCTATGTGGCAAAACTGATTTTGCATATATAAAAAGAGTATGTCGGGGGAATTTATGGAACTGTCCGGTCTGATAATTAAGCTGACGATATTTGTGGTTTTGATGGTTATAGGCTATGCCTGTGCCAAAATGGGCATTGCCGGGGCCGAGTTTACGAGGACGACAAGCAAGCTGGTCATAAACGTGTTTATGTCAGCCACAATTATCAATTCTGTTTTGACAACGGAACTGAGCCTCACCGGGGGTGAGCTCATGAGGATAATGCTGGTGGTGTCGCTGTCGCTGCTGCTGTGCTATGTGCTGGCAGCCGTGAGCACCCGCCTGCTGCCGCTGAAGAAGGAGCACGCGCCGCTGTTTGAGCTGCTGGTGGCGGTGCCAAACAATATGTTCATTGCCCTGCC
>CAYFSB010000092.1:0-4155 GCA_964345655.1 uncultured Oscillospiraceae bacterium | reverse complement strand
GCCGGTGGTGGAGGAGCTGTTCGGCTCCACGGCTGTGTTCTATTGCTCCCTGTCCTGCATACCATATAATCTGCTGCTGTACACCTATGGCGTGTGGCGGCTGAAAAGCGGCGGGGAGGGCGGCGGCATAAAGCTCCGGGATGTGTTGAGCGTTCCGCTGCTGGCCACAACTGTGGCTCTGCTGATATTCATTTTCAAGCCCCCTGTGCCTGCCGTGCTGAGAGAGCTTGCGGGCACTATGTCCGGAGCCACAATGCCCCTGTCGATGATAGTCATCGGCTCATCCCTGGGTTCGGTGAGCCTGTTTGCCGCGTTTAAGGACTGGCGCATGTATCTTGTGAGCTTCCTGCGGCTTGCGGCAGCGCCCTTTCTGGTGTGGCTGGTCTGCCATTTCATCACGGCGGACCCGGTGCTGCTGACTACTGCCGTAATTATTGCCGCCAGCCCCTGCGCGGTGGTCGTGTCCGTACTCACCATACAGTATGGCCGCAACGCAATTTTTACCTCTGAGGGGATACTTCACAGTACGGTGCTGTCCATGCTCACCATACCGGTGATAGTGTACATTATGGTGGGATAAAAAATCAGGAGGAACAGGCATATGCACATTCCAGCAAGCGACAGCCGGACAATTGAGCTGCTGGGCTTTGACAGGGCACTGGCGCTCTCAGGCCACAGCGGAGGCTATGACAGCGAGAGATGGCTGTACGTGCCGGATTTTTACACGGAATACCGTTACATACTGGGTACCAAAGGGAAAAACCCGCTTATCTGCATCGGTATAAACCCCTCTACTGCTGCGCCGGACGATCTGGACAATACGCTCAAATCCGTCTCGCGCATTGCCGGCGGCAACGGTTTTGACAGTTGGATAATGTTCAATGTGTATGCCCAGCGGGCTACCAGGCCCGATGATATGGACGCGGTGCTGAATGAAAAGCTGCACGCAGAAAACATGCGGGCTTTTGAGTATATCCTTGCCAACGTGGCGTCGGGCGGCGTCTCCCCGGCAATCTGGGCGGCCTGGGGTACAATAATTGAGAAACGTGCATATCTTCCCGGCTGCGTGGCGGATATGGCGCGGCTTGGCATAAAGTACGGCGGGCACTGGCTGTGTGCGGGAAAATGCTCTCAAAAGGGACACCCTCACCATCCGCTGTACCTGAAAAAAGACGAGAAAACGGCGGAATTTGATATAGAGAGGTATCTTGAAACGCTATGAATGAGACAAAATTCAAAATAGCCGTCTGCCAGCTGAGAACCGAGCTGGATCTGGATAAGACCATGGAGAAGGCCGGGCGCATGGTGCGTGAGGCCGCGGAGAACGGGGCAAACGTAGTTCAGCTGCCGGAGATGTTCAACTGCCCATATGACAAAAAGTATT
This sequence comes from uncultured Oscillospiraceae bacterium, assembly GCA_964345655.1. GTDB lineage: Bacteria > Bacillota > Clostridia > Oscillospirales > Oscillospiraceae > Limivicinus. Next base: position 2,771 of record CAYFSB010000092.1, on the reverse strand, counting down.
TCAAAATATTTGCCGCCATGGGCCATGAGGCTGCCGTGAAGGAAATGTCTGCCTGGGCAAAGGAAAACGGCGTGCTGCTGGTGGGCGGGTCTGTGCCGGAACTGGAGGACGGAAAGCTCTATAATACCTGCTTTGTATTCGACGAGGAGGGCAGGCAGGTAGCACGGCATCGGAAGGTGCATCTTTTTGACGTGGATATTCCGGGCATGTGCTTTAAGGAGTCCAACACCTTTACACCCGGAGACAGCATCACGGTGTTCGATACCCGCTACGGCAAAATGGGCGCCGCAGTGTGCTTCGATGTGCGCTTTCCGGAGCTTTTCAGAGCCATGGCTGTGCGCGGGGCAAAGGTGATATTCCTGCCTGCCCAGTTCAATATGAAGACCGGGCCTGCCCACTGGGAGCCATCCCTGAAGGCCAGAGCGGTGGACAACGAGCTGTTCTTCGCAGCTGCCGCTGCCGCCAGATATGAGGGCTTCAGCTATGAGTGCTGGGGCCACTCCACCGTGCTTGACCCCTTCGGAGAGGTGTTGGCCACCTGCGACGAAAAGGAACAGATAATCTATGCGGATATTGACCTTGCGCGGGTTGACGAGGTACGCCGCCGGCTGCCTACATTTCTGCATCTGAGGCGGGATGTGTACAGGGTGGCGGAGTAGGCAATGGGTATACGTGAGGATATACTGCGCTATCAGCCGGTGAATGAGCAGGAGCAGCGGGACAAAGCGTTGATGCTGGACTACATGGACAAAAATCCAGATGCCTTTTTCCGCTCCGATTTTGTGGCCCACATGACGGCCTCGGCCTGGATAGTGAATACGGCGCGGGACAGGGTACTTATGGTGTACCACAATATCTACGACTCCTGGTCATGGACGGGAGGCCACGCCGACGGGGAGGAGAACCTGCTGGGTGTGGCGCTGCGTGAGGCGACAGAGGAGACGGGAGTAAAGAATGTGCGCCCGGTGACGGAGGAAATTTTTTCTCTGGAGGTGCTTACTGTGGACGGGCATGAAAAACGGGGAGAGTATGTGCCAAGCCACCTGCACATGAATGTCACCTACCTGCTGGAGGCCGATGAAAACCAGGAGCTTCAGATCCGCGAGGATGAAAACAGCGCTGTGGCCTGGTTCGACCTTGATAAGGCGCTGGAAGCCTCCACAGAGCCATGGTTTGTGGAGCGGATATACAAAAAACTAAACCGGAAGCTGGCCTCAGGCTTCCTGACATAAGGCTGCGCAGCCATTAGCTGCTATTATAAGAAAACCTCCTGTGGTTTCAAACGAAACCACAGGAGGTTTTTATTGTAATTATACAGAGACGAGCTTTATACGCGCTCCGCCGCCGAACGCGGAGAGAAGGAAGCCGGCGGCAATGGCTGAGCCGATGACTCCTGCCACATTGGGGCCCATTGCGTGCATCAGCAGGAAGTTGGTCTTGTTGTATTTACGGCCTACATCCTGAGATACGCGGGCAGCCATAGGCACGGCGGAGACGCCGGCGGAGCCTATGAGAGGATTGATCTTTTTGCCGGAGGCATAATACATCACAACGCCGCCTATAAGACCTCCAACCGTGGAGATTGAAAAGGCCACAAGACCGAGGATAATGATGAATATAGTCTGGAGCTGGAGGAAGTTGCTGCCTACCATGGTGGCGCCGACAGAAGTGGCCAGGAAGATGGTGACAATATTCATAAGCGCGTTCTGGGCCGTGTCGGAGAGACGGTCAGTCACGCCTGTCTCGCGGAACAGGTTACCCAGCATCAGACAGCCTATAAGAGGCGCGGTGGAGGGCAGCAGAAGAATGACGAACGCGGAGACAACGATGGGGAAGATGATCTTTTCGGTCTTGGAGACCTCACGGGTCTGCTCCATTTTGACCTTGCGCATCTCGTCGGTGGTCATAAGCTTCATAATAGGGGGCTGGATAAGCGGGATAAGCGCCATATAGGAGTAGGCCGCAATGGCGATGGGTCCCAGCAGGTGGGGAGCCAGCTTTGTCGTGAGGAAGATCGCGGTAGGGCCGTCCGCGCCGCCTATAATGCCGATGGAGGCGGCCTCAGGGCCGGTAAAGCCCATGACCACAGCGCCCCAGAAGGCCACGAATACGCCCAGCTGAGCCGCCGCGCCCAGCAGCAGGCTCTTGGGGTTACTGAGCAGCGGCCCAAAGTCCGTCATCGCGCCCACACCCATGAAGATGAGCGAGGGATAAATGCCGGCCTTAACGCCGATATAGAAGAAATCAAGCAGCCCGGCGTTGGACATTATGTGGCCGTAGCTGTGGTAATAGGGGCTGGCGCTGTCCAGAAACTGCGCCCAGAGCTCCGGGTGATACATGGCGTTGGAGCCGTTCAGAGACACGAAATAGCTGAGGTTTGCAAGCAGACAGCCAAACGCAATGCCGCACAGCAGCAGCGGCTCAAACTTCTTGGCAATTCCGAGATACAAAAGCACACACGCAATGACTATCATCACCGCGTTCTTCCAGCCGTCCGGCGTAAAGAACGCCGCGAAGCCGGATTCCATTGCCAGCTTTTCCAGGGTAGATAATATATCCATGCTTCCTCCTCAGGCTATGACCACAAGGGAGGTTCCGGTCTCTACCACTGCGCCCTTGGTGACAGCGATCTGCTGTACCGTGCCGGACTTGGTGGCGACGATCTCGTTTTCCATTTTCATGGCCTCCAGGATAATGAGCACATCGCCCTCAGTGACAGCCTGGCCCTGGGAGACAAGGATCTTCAGTATGTTGCCTGGCATCGGGCTCTT
>CAYFSB010000091.1:5845-6683 GCA_964345655.1 uncultured Oscillospiraceae bacterium | reverse complement strand
CGGCGGACTATACCCGCGAGTTTTTTGAGCTGTGCGCCGCGGGCGACATATACGGCGCCTATGACTGGCTCAGCGCCTACGACGGGGACTTTGAGAACAGGGACTACTACATGGAGCTTCTGGACATGTACAAGCCCTTCTGCGACGCCTGGCAGCTCTACATGGGCGATTCCACCCTTATATCCATCACAGCGGGCGTATCTCAGCCCTGCGGGTATTTCAGCTCCTGTGTGATAATAAGCGATGATACAGCCACGCTGCGCTTCACAGTCAGCGACGGCGTAGACTACACGCTGGACTTCACTTCCCCGCTGGGCAGCCGGGACTTTGTCAACAGCAATGACGGCGCATACACCTACTATGTGGCCATAACCGCTGTGGATCATATGGCGTATATGAAGTATGACGGCGGGGGCAATCTGCGCAGCAGCTGCGAATATGAGCGGGCGCAGTAATCTCTTTGAAAATGAAATGTAAACATTCCCAAAGCTGTATTGACATTTGCTTTCCCGGTCCATAGAATATGCTTATATCCGGTGTAGGGCCGAAAAATCAGGAGTTTTGGGGCGGGCTTATGAGAGAAAAAATTGGCAAAATATTTTACGGTCGTCAGGGAATGGATGAGCTGTCCAAGACCCTTTTCTGGTCAGGTCTGGTATGTGTGACTCTCTCCCTGTTTTTGGGCGGGATCTTAAACGGTGTGCTCTCCTCGCTTTTCAGCTGGCTGGGCATTTTCCAGATCATCTTGTGCTTTGTCCGTGCCTTCTCCCACAAGCTTACCCAGAGGGAATCTGAAAACGCGGCCTTTCTCTCCTGGGTCGACAATCGCCGCCAGGCC
>CAYFSB010000091.1:0-5835 GCA_964345655.1 uncultured Oscillospiraceae bacterium | reverse complement strand
GCTGATTTCAAGGCCAGACGCAGCCAGAGCAGGGATTTTAAGTTTTTCAAATGTCCCGGCTGCGGAACCATGCTCCGTGTGCCCCGCGGCAAAGGGAAGATCCACATAAAGTGCAAATGCGGTTATACCCTGTACCGCAGAACATGAACCAACACGCCCCCTCCGGGGCTGCATAAAAAAGCGCGTCATTCTGAGGCCTGTGGCTGAAGGGACCTTTTCCGGCAGATCTGTTCCGGGAAAGCTTCCTCACCCGCACTTGGGATGAGGCGTTTTTTTGCCCTTATACGTCAATTTTTACCGCTGATAAGGCCCTGTGGACCTCAGACAGCGGCCGTTTGTTTATTTCCCCTTGCTTTCTCACACTGCATCGTTTAGAATAATATAAACCATTCCAGTGCTGAAAAGAAAGATTTGGTAACATATGATAAGCACCTATTCCCTTATAAGCGCAGTGATCTTTTTCAATGTATTTCTTATTGTCATCTTTTTTTTACGCCGCAATACGGGATTTCTCTCCGGATACAGTATAACCGCTCTTGTTTTTTTAGCCGTACTCGGTCTGCTCAGGCTGTTAGTACCGCTGGACAATAAACATGCCTATGTGATACGCTCCTATGAGGTCCTGCCGGCCTTAAAAAAAGCTTTTTTGTACGCGCCCATTGCCTCCTTTCCCTGGCTGAGTCTGGGCAGGCTTTTTTTACTGATCTGGCTTTTGGGGATCGTCTGCTCCGCCGTTAAGGATTTTGCGGCGCTGCGGGCCTTTTCCGCCCAGCGGGATAATTATGTCCGGGCAGATAGTTTCAGAGTGCGCAGTATTGCATCTTCTCTTGGGATGGAGTATAATATTTGCGTAACGCCGGATATAACCGTCCCCTTTGTGGCCGGTCTTTTCCGGAAGACCATATATATTCCGTCTTTTGACTATTCCGATGAGGATCTGGCCTTTATTCTTGAGCATGAGACCCAGCATATAAGGGGCTGTGACGCGCTGATAAAGCTCCTCTTCTTTCTGATAAAGGATCTGTTCTGGTGGAATCCCGTGGCGCATCTGTTTCAAAAGGAGCTGGACGCGATTTTGGAGCTGAGGTGTGATGCCATACTCACCAACCGGATGACCCAGGTTGAGCGCTGCGGATATCTGGAATGTCTGCTCTTGGCTATGAAATATGCCAGCGACTATGTCCCCGCATCCGGTATTGCCACCGGTTTTTTGAACTGCAAAAATGATATGAAACAGCGCTTTGAGGTCATCCTATCCTATGGAAAACGCAAAAGCGCCCATGCCCGTGCGGCTTTGTACGCGCTTATGCTGGTCTTTTTCCTGCTGTCGTATATGGTCATCCTCCAGCCCGCAGGCTTTCCGGAGCCGGAAGACGATATGTACGAGATGTTTGTGCTGTCCCCGGAGAATGCGCACATTTATGAGATAGATGGGAAATACTATCTGCACATCAGCGGCGAGAGCTTCGCCACGGTCGAATTGGAAGAGAGCGAACTTGGACAGCCGCCCTACAATACATTGAATATAATTGAAGGAGGATGAACAAATGAAAAAGCTCCGCACAGCAGTCACTGCCATTTTGCTTTGCGCGCTGCTCTCCGCCCCGGCCTAAGCGGTGTATGACAGCGTCACACCCGTCAGCACCGAGAGTGCCTCAGTAGCCAGAGCGGAAGAGACCCAGTGGTATTTTCGCAACTACAACGGCATTCTTCAGAAACGGCTCTGGTCAATAACCTACATGAAATGGCTGACCGAGTGGGAGAACGCCTGACAGGCGCGGACGATAGGCTGCATCAAAAACATCGGTAAATAAAGCTGTCATCCCAAGGCCCCGTGGCCGAGGGATGACAGCTTATTATTATGCGGCGCCCTGGCTCACATATTCATGTTCTTTCAGCCGGCGTCCGGGTCCTCATTGTGCCGGCGTATTGTCTCGACGATCTCTTTGTCGTTGTAAAAACAGTATATGACCACCGCTGCCGCCACGAACGCCATAGCCACCAGCGCCGTGAGCTGCACGCCATCGGCTGTGGCCGCGCCTGTGCCCTCCAGCCCCTTGCCCAGCAGCAGGGAGCAGCATATCACTACCACAGACTGGCAGAGCTTATTGGCAAAATTTCTGGCTGCGAAAAACATACCCGCCCGGTTCTCCCCGGAGACGATCGTGTCATACTGGGCGAGATCCGCAAATATTGACGAGGGAATAATGTTTGTTATGGCGATAGGCATGGCTATCACGAGGCCTATGAGTATGGCAAAGGTCTTTGCCCCCAGCGCCGCCACTACCAGCTTGTAGTTGAATATGGCGCAGTACAGCAGCACATAGGTTATGCAGGCGCCAAGCAGCATGGGCTTTTTACCCACCTTTCTGGCCAGCATGTTCACCAGCGGGTATGTGGCCACACCCACGCCTATTGAGATAGCCGTCACATATGTGACCCAGGCGTCGTCAAGGGCCAGCAGGTTCGTGATGTAATAGACCTCCGCCGTGTTGAAGAATGTAAAGGCGATCCACATCACAAGGTATCCCACGGTTATTATTGTAAAGTTTGGATAGGAAAACGTGGCTTTGAGTGCCTGTCCGAGAGATTGATGATAGGGCTTTGGCGATACATAGTCCTGCTCTTTGATGACGAAAGCGGGGATAATGGCTGTGATCGCGCCCACGAAGCAAAACACCGCGAAGGGAATGCGCAGCGACCATATCTCAGGCACGCCGCCGGACATGAGGATACCCTTGACCATGGAGGTGCAAAACACCAGCGCCGAGGAGGCCACATAAAACAAGCTCACAATTGAGTAGAGGAACACGCGCTTTTTCGGCTCCGCCACTATCTCGGCCTGCAGCGCGCTGTATGGAATATTGTAGAGCGTTGAAAACAGGTAGTACAGCGCCAGCATCACGCCCACCCACAGGGCGTTCCAATAGCTTGTCCCCGACACCGGCGGGAAAAATACCAGCAGGCAGAAAAGCCCGTAGGGCACCGCCGACCAGCGCATAAACGGAATGCGACGGCCCAGTCTCGATTTGCAGTTATCGGAGAGGTTGGCCACCCAGGGGTCAGTTATGGCATCAATAATAGTGCCTATGCCCCGGATGATCGCCATTATAAGCGCCGCCTTCAGGAAAAACTGGGGAAGCGTAGTCTCGGAATTGGTGGGGATAAAGAAAGTCAGCAGGTAGGTGGTTATGATGCCGTTTATAAGGCCGCGGGAAAAATCCCCCAGACAGAGCGCAAATATTTTGCCGTTGCTTATTTTTTTCATTGATGGTCCTTCCCGGTGAGGAATTTTTCCCTCAGCAGTTTTTTGAATTTTTCCGGCTCCTCACCCAGGGGGCCGTGGGCGGAATTTTCAAACCAGACAAGGTCTTTGTCGGGCGCGTCTATAGAATCATAAAATTCCTGTATGAGCGAGGCGGGGGTGTTCTCGTCTTTTCTGCCCTGGAAAATATAATAGGGCATTTTAAAGCTGTGGCAGTCTTTCACAAAGTCATAGCGAACTATCGTGGGCCACATCTCCGACAGGCACAGCTTGTACCCCTTTGCTACGCCTATTTTATCTCTCAGCGACAGCTCTGTGGAGCTGAGTATGGGCAAGACCGTGCCCTTAAAGTAGCTCTCCTTTTTCACCGTATGTCCGCCGTACTTGCCCAGTATTTTCCGCTGGGTCATCAGTCCCTCGAACACCGGGCTGTACTGGCCGTCCACCGGCGGGCCAACGCGCCTGAGCGCCTCCACATCCTGCCGGTCTCCCGCCTGCTCCGCCATGCGCAGCGCGAAGGCATAGGAGCGGTTTTCATTCTCCACGCCGTTTACGACCTGCCCATATCCTATATAGCCCGCCACCCTGTCCGGATAATCCCGGCAGACAAGGGTGCCCAGCTCTGTACCCCAGCTTCCGCCAAGGAGGAATATCTTTTCCTTTTTCAGCGCCGCGCACAGATACTCCAGCAGCTCCCCGCAGTCGGCCACCAGCCGCTCCAGCGTCAGTGACTCCGGGGTGCAGCCGAAATACGAACCGCCTGTGCCCCGCTGGTCCCAGGCTATGATCGTAAAGTCATCCGTCAGGTCCATCTGCCGCCTGGCAATAGAATCCCGGTTGGGCACACCCGGCCCTCCATGGAGAAACAGCAGCGCGGGATTATTCTCGTCGCGGCCCCAAATATGTATGGTCTGTTTCAGTCCGCCCAGCTCCACACGCTCTTTTCTGTCAATCGGGTACTTCATCCACAGCACATCCTTTCTGTCCTCCATTATACGATGAACTATGACAAAACACAATTAAAAAAGCGCGCCGCAGGAGAAAATACGATGGTAAAATCCACCTGCATTTTCTCCTGCGGCGCACTGGGCTCCGCTCATCTTCTGCGGTTGCGCTGCTTATGGTCGGAGTATATCCGGTTATCAGCGATGCGGCTGTCCGCCTCCTGCATAAATTTCTTCAGTCTGTCCTCAAATTCCTGATTTCCGCTCTCAGGCGTCTGAGTCTGTCCGGGCTGCGGGGCCTCAGCGGGTGCCGAGGGTCTGGGGGCCTGGGGTCTGCGCATTGCCTGATTCTGGCGGCGCTCCGGCTGTGGCGCCGGTTCTTCGGCACGTTTGATGGACAGGTTGATTTTCCCGTCCTCGGTCACGTTCATCACGCGGACCTTGACCATCTGCCCAAGCTGCACATGGTCATGAACATCGTTCACATAGGTATTTGCGATCTCCGAAATATGCACAAGGCCGCTCTTGCCATCCGGCAGCAGGACAAATGCACCGAACTTGGTAATGCCCGTAATTTTTCCCTCTAAGATGCTTCCTACTTCCAACCCCATGGCTGTTCCTCTCTATCTGTTGTAAAATAAAATATCTTTTCGCCCGGCATCACCATGCCGAGCCTCTGGCGCGCAAGCTGCTGCATCTCCTGGTCGCTTCTGTCCTCCGCAAGCTTTGCCTGCAATTGCGTGTTCTCTTTCTGGAGCTGTGCCAGTTCCTCCTGCAGCGTGTCAGCGGTCTGCTGAGTCCGGCTCAGGTCGCTGCGCACGGCGGCAAGGCTGGTCAGCGCATATACCAGCAGCGCCATAATGACAATTCTCAAAATAAGGTCACGATTTTGCATGTGTACCTCTTCTCAGCTCCGCGTTTGTTTACCTTTTAATAATAAAGCATTCTCTCATTTTTTTAAAGATAATTTTTGCCGAAACCGCTGATTTTTTCAATATTTTTTTGCATGCCTTCATTACTTTACATACAACATCAAGAATTGCCGTAAAAAGGGACAGCATTGTGTCGCTCAGTGTATGAAGATATATGATAAAGCCCAGCAGGGCGGCCGCCAGATCCCATATGCCCAGCCTGCCGTTGTCCTCTCCCATGGCGTATAAAAACACGGCGCAGCCGGCTAAAACGCAAAACAGCACATCCAGCGCCGCTCTCACCGCCTGCCCGGTCCGGCGGCGCAGGGGGCGCAGCAGGTCACAGCATATCCCCACGCCGGCGCCCAGCGCGAAAGCCGTCAGCAGCGCCAGAGTCTGCTCTCCTATATCAACACCCATGGCTTCTATCCAAACAGGCGCGTCCATATTGAACCCGCTTTTGCCGGCTCGTCATAGCTCAGCTCCTGTATATGTCCCCGCACCTCGAGCTGCCCCACATCCAGGTCTATCCTGTCTATATGAAGTCCCTGCCCGCGGATAGTCAGATCACCCAGCGCCGTGGTAAGGACCACAAGGTTTTCATCAAACCCGGAGACATTGTCCACCCCTGTTATACTCAGCTTCTCTCTGGACTCAATGTTCAGACTGTGCAGGCGCGCAGGCGCTTTCTGGATCTCCTCATACGGCATGCTAT
>CAYFSB010000090.1:0-6828 GCA_964345655.1 uncultured Oscillospiraceae bacterium | reverse complement strand
TTTGACGGCTGCACCGCAACAAGCGAGCTCACAGACGGCTTTACTGACAAGATTCTTGCCCTTGTTGATCAGTACGGCTTTGACGGAGTAGACGTGGACTGGGAACATCCCCGCGCTGGCTCGGATTCGTGGGAGCGCTATGAGGCGATGATGATCCAGCTGCGTGAGAAGCTGGGCAGCGACCGGCTGCTCACAAGCGCGGTTCTCTCCGGCGTCACCACCGACGGCACGGTGTATTACGATGCCGCGGCCCATACTGCCAACGTTATGGCCGTGTGCAACTGGTTCAATATTATGGCCTATGACTGTGAATGCACTCTGGGCTTTTGCCAGAATGTGGCAGAGTATTGGTGCGGCACGCGGGGCATGCCCGCAGATAAGGTGTGTATGGGAGTTCCCTTCTACACTTATCCCGGCTGGAGTGCCTATTCCGCACTGATTGCTTCCGACTCCTCTGCTGCAACGGACGACATGGCCGGCACCTCCAACTACCACAACGGAGTAACGACGATGCAGGCCAAAACGAGCTGGGCAAAACAGTATGGCCTGGGCGGTATGATGATATGGGAGCTTTCCCAGGACAGCACTGACCCTGAGGTGAGTCTGCTGCGCGCCATACACTCTGCCGCAATCGGATGAATTCAGACTGAACATATTTATAGATGAGATGAGCCCCATTTATTCGACAGGCGTATACCTGTACTGATAAATGGGGCTCACCTTATGCCATCTGCCTGCGAGCGGAGAATTTTCAGGAGTTACCTAAATTATGAACATAAGAATTTAAGAAAATAAAGTTCAGCCCGATTTCGATACATCGTAACGAAACCGGGCTAAATTTTTATGGCGGAGATGGAGAGATTCGAACTCTCGAAGAGCTTTTGACCCTTACACGATTTCCAATCGTGCGCGCTCGACCAACTACGCGACATCTCCACGTGTGCTCAAGAAAATAATTTTGTTAAATTGTCAGCTTGGACATTATAATTCACAAGCAGATTAAAGTCAAGGACTATTTTTGCGGCCTGTGTTGGCTTTGAATGAATATTCTCTCCAGCTGCACAGATACTATCTGTAACCCTGCCGGGAAAAAAGGAGAAGCAAAAATGAAGATGACCAATGATGAATATAAGGAATATTCCAAACGGCATGCGCCGCGCTCCCCGGTGCTGAAAAATATGCTGCTCGCCTTTGTGGTGGGCGGAACTCTGTGCTGCCTGGGACAGCTGATATTTGCGGTATACGGGGCTTTCGGGCTTGATGAGCAGTCTGCCGCCACGGCAGAATCCATAACGCTGGTGTTCCTGGGCGCCCTGCTGACCCGGCTGGGGCTGTACGACAACATTGCAAAATTTGCCGGCGCCGGTACTCTTGTGCCGATAACCGGCTTTGCAAACTCCGTGGTGGCTCCGGCCCTGGAGTTCAAGACCGAGGGACTTATCACCGGCACGGCAGCGAAGATGTTTGTTATCGCGGGACCGGTGATAGTATACGGTGTCTCTGCCAGCGTGGTGTATGGACTGGTTCTGGTGCTGTTCGGCCTTGTATAGAATTTCAGGCTTATAAAAATGAATAATCCGGTTTTTACCAGACATAATATATCCATTACTGCATGGAGGTATTAAAATGGGAAAGCACGAGAAGAAAAAAGACAAGCGGGAACCGGCTCCGGTCATAACCGGACATGACGACAGAGCGGAAAAGCGCAGCGCGGACAGGCGGGAATTTGAGCGCAAATCCGACGCCCCGGACGGAGTCTCCGGCAACTGGAGCTGACAGCGGGTGTCCGACCGCAGACGCTGCGCTGAAAAAATGACACCTGCCCCATCCTGGCCTGATCAGGCTAAGACGGGGCGGGCGTTTTTGTGCTATGATCAGGCTCTGTCCCTGTACATTCGGGAGATGACCGACTGAGTACAGCGCACGAAACGCTTTATATTTTTGTCATTCTGCTTTTTCTCACTCATAATTATGCCCAGCTTCCGGCAGGCAGGAGGACTCAGCGGCACAACGCGCACGTCGTTATTCATGTCCTGCATCACAAGCTCGGACAGAATACTGACGCCTAAACCGTGCTCTACCATGGAGACTATGGCCGCATCGTCCAGATTGGTATAGCGGATGCGGGGGGAGACCTTGCCGGTCTCCTGAATGAAGACGGGGTTTATATCCAGATCAAAGCAGGCTGAGGGCATGAGAAACTCCTTGTCCCCAAAGCCTTCCACCGGGAAAGAGGCGTCCTTCAGCGGATAGTTGCCCGGCAGCACGGCCACCAGCGCGTCCTCCCTAAGAGGTACCCAGCTCAAACCCTGGCCCAAAACCTCCTGATAGCTGACGATGGCACAGTCCAGCCGGTCATTTTTGATGTCATCGTATAGCTCCATTATTGCGCCCACATTGATGGCCACATCCGTGTCGGGATTCGTCCTGCGAAATTCCGCAAGGACCCCAGGCAGCCACTGGCGGGCGACACTGCTGTACGCACCCAGCCGCAGCGTAGAAAAATTCCGCTGTCTCAACTTTTCCGCAGCCTGCTCCAGCTCCTCTGCCGCGTCCACAAGAGCGCGCATCTGGGGCAGCAGTTCCTGCCCTGCGGGGGAGAGGTGAACACCGTTCTTGCTGCGCACCAGCAAATTCAGACCCAGCTCCACTTCAAGAGAATTCATCATGTGCGTAAGCCCAGACTGGGTATATCCCAGCTCCGCGGCGGAAGCTGTCAGGCTGCCCCTGTCTATGGAGACCAAAAGAGCCTTGATTTTTTTAGCATCCATTTGTTAATTATTTCGCTTTCTTATAAATGAAAAACATACATTACAAAATCTCATTACATACATAATAATGTGGAGTTTGGTAAATTGCAAGTATAATGTTATAATTTATTACACCAAGTGCCAGCAGACAGTGGTAAAGGCGATTCTTCTGGCCGGATGGGACGTGTTTGAGCGTCTCCTGTACGTATTGGACAGGGGCTGCGTCAGGTCTCCGTTCGGTTTTTAACAGACATGTGGCCTTTGCCTTTTGTTTTTTCTGGTCGATTGTAATTTTGTGAAAAGAAGGAGAGTTTTTATGGAGAACAAGCGCAGTTCATGGGGCAGCAATTTGGGATTTTTGCTTGCCGCAATAGGATCTGCCGTGGGCCTTGGAAACATCTGGGGCTTCCCCTACAAGATGGGCAAGAGCGGCGGTTTCACATTCCTGATAATATACATACTTCTGGCAGTTTTTGTGGGCATGATAATCATGGTCAGCGAGCTGGCTCTGGGACGCAAGACCGGCAAGGGCGTCGTGGGAGCATACCAGGTGGCATCAAAGAAGTTTAAATGGGTCGGCTGGCTGGGAATTATTGCCCCGTTCCTTATCATGAGCTTTTATTCCGTTCTGGGCGGCTACTGCATCCAGTACATGTCCCTCAACCTGGCCGAGTTGAGCTTCGGCCTCAGCTCCCTCTTCGGCAACGCGATCACCGGCACCGCCACATTCGGCGCAATGCTCACCAACCCGTTCGGCTGCTTCGTGTTCACCCTGCTCTTTATGGTCATCTGCATGTTGATCGTTCAGGGCGGCGTAGGCGAAGGAATTGAAAAGTTCAACAAGATCGGCATGCCCGCTCTGTTTGTTATGCTGGTCATCATCATCATCCGCGCACTGACCCTTCCCGGCGCTGTTGAGGGACTCAAGTTCATGTTTGTCCCCGGCTACGCAGTATCTGCGGGCTTCATTGAAAAGGCCCCGGATCTTGTCACAGTTCTCGGTACTGCCGGCGGCCAGATGTTCTTCTCCCTGTCTCTGGCAATGGGCGCCATGATAACCTATGGCTCCTACCTGAGCAAGGGCGAGAACCTAGTTAAGAACTCTGCCGTTATAGTCATTGCCGATACTCTTATCGCCCTGATGGCAGGCCTTGCCGTCATCCCCGCCGCAGTTGCAAACGGCATGGCCACCGGCCTTGCCAACAACGAGATCGCCCTGGGCGGCCCCAAGCTCCTGTTTGTAACCCTGCAGGACGTGTTCGCCAATATGGGCAGCGTCGGCCCCCTGTTCGGCGTTATCTTCTATCTGCTGGTCCTCATTGCCGCTATCTCCTCCGCCATCTCTCTGATGGAAGTCATAGCTGCCTACTTCCTGGACAAGTCCGCAGCCAAGGGCAAGGCCAGCAACCGCAAAAAGGTCGTGCTCTGGGTTTCTGTCGCTATCACTATTGAGGCCCTTATCGTCGCCATTGACGGCCTTGGCTCCAACGGCATCTGGGTTCCCTTCCAGAACCTGGGCATCGCCGGCTGGAACGACTGCTGGCTTGACTTCATGGATTGCTGGTCTGAGGGCATTGCAATGCCTCTCGGCGCCGTGCTTATGGCGCTGATGATCGGCGGAGAGCTGAAGCCCGGCTACATCCTCGATGAGGTTCACGATGGGGAGCACTCATCCTTCTTCGATAAGTTCTATAAGTTCTGCATCACCTTTGTTGTCCCCATAGTCATGACCTTCGTGCTGGCCGGCCAGATGATAGGCTTCTTTGCCACTGCCGATAACAGCAAGACCGTCACTATCGCCTGCTACGCTATTTCCGCCGTGGTGCTTGTGGTGTTTGCCATAGTGGGCTACACCGGCAAGAAAAATAAAGTACAGCAGTAAGGCGCAGGAAAAAATTGCTTATAAACTGCCACAGTCGCAGGACTGTGGCAGTTTTTTGTCAATAAGACACAAAAAATCGAAAAAAAGTGTTAAGAATTTTACTTTTGTTGCATAAATAGTAAGCGGGACGTATAATCATCTTAAGATAAATTAAAGAAATATGGGACTTAGTTTTAAATTTAACTTGCATAATGTGTAGACAGTGACTATAATATTGACTGATATTTAATTAACTATACGGAGAAGTGCGGCATTTGGAAAGAGCGCATATTGAAATACACGGAATAGTGCAGGGTGTGGGCTTCCGGCCGTTTATACACAAGCTGGTGTGCAGCTATGCGCTGTCCGGATTTATAAAGAATACCTCCTCCGGAGTGGAGCTGGAACTGGAGGGAGAGAGGGAAGAACTGGAGCGGTTTGTGGCGGATGTGCCGCTGAAAGCGCCCAGACTTGCCCTTATTGAGAGCATAAAGACAAGCTATTCTCTGGAGCTTGTAGGCTACAGGGGATTTGAAATACTGAAAAGCAAGACGGAGGAATTTCGCAACACGCTTATCTCTCCGGACATATGTATTTGTGATGACTGCCTGCGTGAGCTGCGTGATATAAATGACCGGCGCTACCATTACCCGTTCATAAATTGTACCAACTGCGGCCCACGCTTTACTATAATAAAAGACGTGCCCTATGACAGGGCCAAGACCTCAATGAGCAGCTTTCCCATGTGCCCGGACTGCGACCGGGAGTATCATGACATAGAAGATCGCCGTTACCATGCCCAGCCGGACTGCTGCCCGGACTGCGGCCCTAAGGTATCTTTTCTGGACGCAGAGGGTACAGAGCTTCCGGGAGACCCCATAGAGACTGCGCGAGACTATGTCAAAAGCGGACGTATCATCGCAGTGAAGGGGCTGGGAGGAATGCACCTGGCCTGCCGCTGTGACGACGCCGATATTGCCGCAAGGCTCCGGCAGAGAAAGCAGCGGGACGAAAAGCCTTTTGCGCTGATGTGCCGGGACGCGGAGACCGCCCGGAAGATATGCGTGATAAGTCCGGAGGAAGAAGCTGTACTCACAGGCTTTCGCCGCCCAATAGTTCTGCTGAAAAAGCGGCGGCCGGGACTTTGGCATCTCAGCGAGAACGGCTATATCGGGGTGATGCTGCCCTACACGCCGCTTCACTATCTGCTTTTCGGCGACGATATAGATATGCTCATCATGACCAGCGCGAACCTGTCGGACACGCCGATCATGTATAGGAACCACGAGGCGATGGAAAAGCTTCATGGTATAGCGGACGGGTTTCTGCTCCATAACCGGGATATTCAGACCCGCTGCGACGACTCCCTTTGCTGGGTGCTGGACGGAAAGGAATACCCTGCCCGGCGCTCCAGAGGTTATGTGCCGTTCCCCATAAAGGTGCCGCTGAGCCACAGTCGGATACTCACCTGCGGCGCGGAGCAAAAGGCCAGCTTTTGCCTGTCAAAGGAGGACTATGTCTTCCAGAGCCAGCATATAGGCGATCTGAAAAACATGGAGACCCTTGAAAATTATGAACAGCAAATAGAACACTTTCAGCGGCTTTTCGATATTGAGCCGTCGCTCATCGCCTGCGACATGCACCCGGACTATATGTCCACGGCCTACGCCCTTCAAAGGGGCGGGCGGGAGAATACTCCGGTAATTCAGGTTCAGCATCACCACGCGCATATGGCCTCCTGCATGGCTGATAACGGTCTCACGGGTCCGGTTATCGGACTTATTTGGGACGGTACCGGCTACGGCGAGGACGGAACGGTCTGGGGCGGCGAGTGCCTGGTGGGCGGATATGAGAGCTATAAGCGCTGCGGCAGCATAAGACCTGTTCCATTGCCCGGCGGGGACAGAGCCGTGAAGGAGACAGGCCGGGTGGCATTTTCACTGTTGTACGACTCCGGCTGTGATGTGAGCGGTATTGAAAACTCGGCCCGGTACGCGGCCATGCTGAAAGCGGGACTCAACAGCCCGCTGTCCTCAGGGATGGGGCGGCTCTTTGACGGGGCCGCGGCGATACTTGGGATAAAGACCCGATGCAGTTATGAGGGGCAGGGTGCAGTACTGCTGGAAGCGGCGGCAGAGGAGGACAAGGGTGTCTACCCGTATTCCCTTGAGGGAGAGCCTCTGCGCTTTGACTGGCGGGATATGATACGCGCCATGG
>CAYFSB010000089.1:0-6834 GCA_964345655.1 uncultured Oscillospiraceae bacterium | reverse complement strand
CCACAAATATGCTGCCCTCAAGCGCGTACTCTACCCGGTCTCCAGCACTGGCCGCTATGGTGGTCACAAGACCGTTGCGGCTCTCCACTATCTCACTGCCTGTATTCATCAGCATGAAACAGCCTGTTCCATAGGTGTTCTTCATCTGACCAGGCTCAAAACAGCACTGCCCAAACAGCGCACACTGCTGATCACCGGCTGCTCCGGATATGGGGATCTCTCCGCCATACAACTCGAAATCGGTCATGCCGTATATGTAGCTGGAGGGGCGGACCTCAGGCAGAATGCTCTCAGGTACGTCCAGCAGCGATAAAAGCTCCTTGTCCCAGCACAGATCATGTATGTTATACAGCATCGTCCGGCTGGCGTTGGTATAGTCCGTCACATGCACACGCCCGCCTGTCAGCTTCCAGATTAGCCATGTGTCTATGGTGCCGAACAGCAGCTTGCCCGAATTTGCCCGCTTGCGCGCTCCCGGCACATTGTCCAGCAGCCACTTTATCTTTGAACCTGAAAAATACGCGTCCGGCACAAGCCCGGTCTTGCTGCGGATGGCATCACCATGCCCGGCCTTCACCAGCTCATCTATTATATCAGATGTGCGCCGGCACTGCCATACTATGGCGTTGGATATGGGCTCCCCGGTCTCCTTGTCCCAGACCACCGTCGTCTCACGCTGGTTCGTGATGCCAATGGCCGATATGTCCGCTGCCTCTACACGGAGCTTTTCCATGGCCGCACGGGATACCTCAAGGGTCGTATCCCAGATCTCGCGGGCGTCGTGCTCCACCCAGCCCGGCTGCGGGAATATCTGTCGGAACTCCTTCTGGACGCTGGCGCGGATATTGCCGGAATGGTCAAAGAGTATGCACCGGGAACTGGTTGTGCCCTGGTCAAGGGCCATTATATATTTCATGCTGCTGCTCCTTTTCTGTGTATTTTAAGTTTGTTATTTGTTGGTTGAAGGATGCGTGCCCTGTGGGGGACGGGGGGTCCCCCGCAGGGGGTCCCTGTGGCTCGGTGGATAGGCGGTAGGGGCGCGTGTCCCCGTCCGCGTCCCCGTGTCTCCAAACCAAAGGCTTTGCCTTTGATTTGGATAAGGAAGAAGGAGCTTGCGGATATGGAGCTTTCGCCGCCCGGCGGAAGCGGAGTGCAGCATGCTTCTTCTGACGCCGGCGGGCTTATTTTACTATCAGTCTTGTCATTCTGGCAAAGGTCAGGCGGTTGCGGATGGCGGAGGAGATGTCCAGAAAATCATCTTTTACGCTCTCATCAATGTCCAGCGAGGAGAGAGTGTGCTTCGCGCCTATGCTGTCATACAGCGCCTCCAGCTCCTCTGCTGTGGGTATGGAGGCAATTATTTCGCGTATCTCCTGCCAATGAGTCCTTATATTCTCACTATCAAAGGAAGTGAGCACATCGTTCTCGTTCTCCTTGAATATGCCCTCCGACAGAGGACCAAAAACTGCCCTGACCCAGTCGGGGTCCAGCGGCGCATAGGGCTTCAGCTCTATCTGCTCAAGCTTTGCATACTCATGATAGGCTCTGGCACACATTACCGTGCCTACGCCTACACATTCTCCGTGCATACCGTGGGCATGCTCAAAGCCCCGCGGCTTCATCTCTACCAGATGCGCCACCAGATGCTCCGCCCCGGAAGCGGCGCGGCTGTTGGACAATATCTGCATCGTCAGTCCCGACAGCATCTGCGTGTAGGCCATCGCTTCATAGTCCGGCGCCTTGCCCTGGGCCAGCTCATCGGCACAGCGGGCCATTATATCCAGCGCCTCCTGAGCCATGGCGCAGACCTTCGGACAGAAATACTCACCGCTTACCAGATGCGCTATCTTCCAGTCCGCTATGGACACATATTTGGCCAGAATGTCCTGCACTCCCGCTATGGTCAGAAACATCGGCGCACCAGACACCAGACCCATGTCGCATATCACCGCGTCTGCCGCCTGCATGGGGATGGACTTCTTCTGCCCGTCTATGATGATGGAGCAGATATCCGCCGTGAACCCGTCTGAGGACACTATCGTCGGCACGGCCACAAAGGGTATGCCCAGCTTCCACGCACTGTAGCGGCCAAAGTCCATTATCGTCCCGCCGCCTACCGCCACGACATAGTCGGGCCGCTTTTCAAACCGGGTCATCATGTCCTCAATGAGCCCTTTCTCGCTGTGCAGCCCCTCGGCCTCAAGTATTACTTCCTGATCCGCCGGCACATGAACCATGCCCGGCAGCTTGTAGGTGTTAGTATCGTATATGACAGTCCGATGGCCCGTCAGGCCGCAGTCTGCCATGTACTTGTCAAATTTTACCAGAGCGCCGTATTCGCAGACTACCAGTTTCGTGCGCAGCTCATGGTCGCGCCCACAGGCGCAGGGGCCGGTATATTTTGTCGTATCAAGTATCATTTGTGCTGTACCTCCGGTTTTTTTCAGGGTTTTTCCTGTTTAAAATATTTACAGAAATGTTATTTAATTTTACACCTCCATAGAGAAAATTGCAATCATTATATGCTGGGGTGCCCTGCGGGGGACGGGGGACGCCCTGCGGGGGACGGGGGTCCCCCGCGGGGCGCGTCTCCGTACCCCAAAGCAAAGGTTACTCTTTGCTTTGGCTAAGGAAAAAGGAGCTTGCAGATATGGAGCTTTCGCCGCCCCGGCGGAAGTGGAGTGCAGCAGGCTTCTTCTGACGCCGCCGGGGTAACGTGGAATGGCGCAAGGGGGAAGCGTGCAGGCCTCCGGAGGCACCATTTCTTTGCGGAAAGAAATGGTGGAAAGAACCGCCAAGGAGGGGAAGATTCCGAATTCTTCCCCTCCTTGGAACCACCCTAATTAAAACGGCCAAGGGAGGAACCGCCCGGCGGTTCCCCCCCGTTGGATGCCCCCTCCAGGGGACGTCCTGCGGGGGAGAAATGTCACTTGTACACGGGCTGGGGCAGGTGGTCGGGCAGGAGGACCTTGCCGAAACACACACAGCTTCGGCCGCTGTCGCGGGCTATGGAGATGTTCGCGTCCTGACGGGCGGGATTGGCCGACAGCAGATGCAAAGTGCCGGCGTAATCTACACACCACTGCTTGCAAAACACGTCGCCATCCACAAAAAATACCCCCACATCAAACTCCCGCAGGGGCGTGTCGCGGCGCACATACACCATGCTCCCGTCGTGAATGTACGGCTCCATGCTGTCGCCTGTGATGCTCACACAGAAATCCGCGCCTACCGGCGCATCCTCCGGACGGCGCAGCAGCTCATAGTCCTCACCCTCTATGGGCGAGGCATATCCCGCCGCCGCCGGCACAAGATAGTGCTTTATATACTCTACCCGACTTACCGGCCGGGTGGCCTTGTACTCCGGCTGCTCCTTCAGATACCGGCCGTAGCGCACATACTCCGCCTGGCCGCGCTCGTTGAGCGCCTCGTATATCCCCTGCACCGGTGACCGGGACTCAGCCGCCGCCTTCGCCGGCCCATTGCCCGCCTCAATAAGCGACGAACGGGGTACACGGTAGTGGTGACTCAGCACCTCTATCTTGTCCATGCGGGGCATCTGCTCCCCGCTGCAATAGGCCGACACCGTGGATTTGCTCACATCCAGCAGCCGCGCTATGTCCACCTGCTTCTCGTGATTGGCCGCCATCAGCCGCCGGAGATTGGCCGCAAATATCCCCCGGTCGTAATATATCGGTTCAGACATGGGATCTCCTCCTGTCGTTCTTGTCTATTATAGCCTTAGAATAAACTTTAACCGAATATCTGTCAACTTAAACCTGAAAAAACACTTGACAAAACCGGGAAAATGTGGTAAGGTTAAACCGAACTAAACGTAAGGGCGTGGACAGAGCCGGAGGAATATGGAGCTTTCGCCGCTCTATCGCAATCCGGCAAAAGCGCAATGGAGCAGGCTTCTTCTGACGCCGACGGGGGACCCTCATTCGACCCAGTGTGAGCACTGGGCCACCTTCCCCCAGAGGGGGAAGCTGGCGGCGTTAGCCGACTGATGAGGGTCCCCCGCAGGGCGCGTCCCCGTACCCCAAAGCAAAGGTTGGCCTTTGCTTTGGATAAGGAAGAAGGAGCTTGCGGATATGGAGCTTTCGCCGTTCCGGCGGAAGCGCAATGGAGCATGCTTCTTCTGACGCCGACGGGGTTTGATTATTTTTTACGAGGTGAATGGATTTGGCTTGGATCGAACTGCATCAGAGCCTGCCTAACAGCCGCAAAACGCTGAGGCTTAAGGCGCTGCTTAAGCTGCGCACTTGTCAGGCGGTGGGGCATCTCTGCCTTATATGGCTCTGGGCGCTGGATAACCTTAAGGACGGCGATCTCACAGGCGTATCGCCGCTGGAGCTGGCTCAGGTGGCCGACTTTAACACTAAACGCGCTGGGGAATTCCTTGAGGCACTGATTACCGCAGGCTTTATCGACAGGGACGGCCCGAGCCTGCATATCCATGACTGGGAGGATTATTCCGGTCGCTACACCGAGATGCGCAAAAAAAATTCCGAGCGTAAACGCCGCTACCGGGAAAGACTCAGGGACGGGGACACGACGGGGACTGACCCGGCCGTCACACCGCTACAGGACAGTACAGGACAGAACAGTACAGTACAGGACATGACAGTACCTGTTATACCTTCGGGGGGTGGTGATGGATGCGCGGGCCGGCTGAGCGCGGATATGCGGGATTATCTGTCGGGAAGAGGGCTGCTGCCGGAGGAGTATTTCGGCGCGGAGCCGGAGCTTCTGAACGCCTGCGGTCTGCTGACTGACCAGCTCTTCAGCCGCTTTGCCGCCAGAAAGGCAACCGAGCTTGACAAAGCACGGGTCTTCTGCGCCGCCACTATACAGCGCAGAAATGACGGCGGCGGCCTTGAATGCTGCCTGGATCAGACCTTCAAAGACCTGCTGTGTTATGCCTTCGAAGCCGCGGCCCAGGCCGGAAAGGGTGGGCAGTGGAGCTATATCGAGGGCGTGCTGGCAAAGCTCCGTCAGAGGGGACTTAAGGATCTGCGCAGCGCAGAGCTCTATGAGCTGGATCGGGTCGGCCTTTGAGACGGGGTCTGAAACAGCAGGCGGATTTTTAATTTTTCCGGTGATATGGACAATTTTTTTTCATAAAAGAGTTCGGTTAAACAGAACTAAGGCGAGAGGTGAGCGCATGGAACAGATACCTGACGACCCGATCATAGACAGCATTCTGCGCAGCGGATATCCGCCGTGGATTACGGGTGAATGAGCCTGACGAGGGAGGGCGGATATGAAAAATGATGATATTCAGGGCCTTGGCGGCGCCGCGTGGCGTATCGCCCTGCTGGCGGCGGAGGAGCTGGAGCAGCTGCTGGCCGGGCCGTCTGATGAAAAGACCGACACCAAATCCGCCAGAGAGCTGTCCGGCATTATGAAGGACATGTCAGTGCTGGCCAAGGAGCTGCGGCTCACCGAAAAACAGGCCATGAGCGTGGTGTTCTCCGACGAGGCCGACAGCGCCGCCAAATGAGGCGCGGGGGACGCCCTCCAGGGGGACGCCCTGCGGGGGACGCCCCGCAGGGCGCGTCCACCGTACTCCAAAGCAAAGGCTTATCCTTTGCTTTGGATAAGGAAGAAGGCTTCTTCTGACGCGGCGGCGGGCGATTCGTGAATCGCCCCTACGGAAGGGCACGTCCCGCTTCCACCGTACTCCAAAGCAAAGGCTTATCCTTTGCTTTGGATAAGGAAGAAGGAGACTGCGGATATGGAGCTTTCGCCGCTCTATCGCAATCCGGCGAAAGCGCAATGCAGCAGGCTTCTTCTGACGCGAGCAGGCTTCTTCTGACGCGAGCAGGCTTCTTCTGACGTGTCTGCATGGAAAAGGGGAGAGGATCATTCTACAGCTGGTTATTCCACAGCCCAGCGAAAAGCAGCTTCGCTTTTTGCGGGACCAACACAAATACATAGGCTATGGCGGGGCGCGCGGTGGCGGGAAAAGCTGGGCCGTGCGGGTAAAGGCGGTGCTGCTGTGCCTGAAATATCCGGGCATCAAAACCATGATCGTGCGCAAAACCTACCCGGAGCTTCAGGAAAACCACATCCTGCCCCTCTGCTCTATGCTCAACTGCTACGACGAGGACCCGGACAGGCGCATTGCCGATTACAACGACGGCAAAAAACACATCGTCTTTCCAAACTCCAGCCGTATCCTCTTTCGCTACTGCGACACCGACGCGGACGCGCTGCGCTTTCAGGGCACAGAGGTGGACGTGCTGTTTGTGGACGAGGCGACCCAGCAGACCGAGGAACGGATGGAGCAGCTCAGAGCCTGCGTCCGGGGAGTCAACCCCTTCCCAAAACGCATCTATTACACCTGCAACCCCGGCGGCCCAGGCCACGGCTGGGTCAAGCGGCTGTTTATCGACCGCGTCTTCAGAGAGGGTGAACACCCGGAGGATTACAGCTTTATCCGCTCGCTTGTCACCGATAACCACGCCCTTATGGACGCAGACCCCGACTATGTGCTCAAGCTCAAAAGCCTCCCGCCCCGGCTTCGGGACGCCTGGCTCTATGGCAACTGGGAGCTTTTCGAGGGACAGTTCTTTCAGGATCTTCGTATATCGCCGGATATGGCGCTGGCTCAAAAGTGCGGCTTTACCGACTCAGAAGAGGAGCTGAAGCGCCAGCGGCGATTTACCCACGTGATCGAACCCTTCGATATCTCCCAGGGCGAGCGCCGGGGCTGGACCGTATTCCGCTCCTACGACTTCGGCTACGGACGGCCCTTCTCCTGCGCCTGGTGGGCGGTGGATTGCGACGGCGTTTTGTACCGGGTGGTGGAGCTGTGCGGCGCCTCCG
>CAYFSB010000088.1:1962-6846 GCA_964345655.1 uncultured Oscillospiraceae bacterium | reverse complement strand
ATAGTCGCCCACCTGAACCAATGGCTTGCATGGGGCACCTATGTGCTGAGCCATAGGAATAATGACCTGTGCCGGCGGAGCAATTACAGTCACCGGAATTTCCGGCGCCTTCATGTAATTGGGGTGCACACCGCCTTTAAACGTATGGGACATAAGCTTCACCTCGTAATATTTTTGCCGTGGATCATTTTCAGCACAAATTGTATCACAAATAGTCACAAAATGTCTACCCGATTTGGCGCTAAAATTGTCGTTTTTAATAGATAACTTATTAACAAGCCTGACAATCGCTTGTCAATGCTATACTATTTTACATATTTTACTATTTCTTCATTCCATTTATATAGTTGCTGCTTTTTTTAAATGAATGCCAATTATTTCACTTTTTTTGCTTATCATTCATTCTTATGCAATATATGAATTGGGGCGCAGGCTCTATGCTCTCCACGATAAGAAAAGGCTTCCTGTCGGATATTGTTAATTTTTCGTCAATAGCGTATCGCAGTTCCGGACTATATGCAAGTTAAATTTTGCCTCTTTGCGCAAAATCGTGAAACTGCCATATAAACGCTGTTTTATCCTTCAAGTTTTGTTATATTTTTAACATAGGGTCATATTAAAAAGGACGCCCTTCCGGGCGTCCCTGGTTCAATAGTTTTTATCCGTAAATTGCCGGGCTGATTGCGCAGGCTCACAGCGTCGCGTCAGTGCGTCTCATGTAGGCGGCGATGCGCAGGGCATGCCACGGCATGCGCCTGTCACTGTTCGGCAGGTTCAAATACGTCCTTCCCATGGTGGCAGATCGGGCACACATAGTCATCCGGCAATTCTCCCTCGCAGGGCTGGAAATAGCCGCAGACTGTGCAGATATAGCCCTTCTGCTTGTTGACCACCGCCGGTACCACGTGTTCAAAGTCCTCTTTGCCGTGTTTGCATATGGGGCAGATAAAATCATCCGGCAGCTCAGGTCCCTCGTGGAAATAGCCGCAGATTTTGCACACGTAGCCCTCTGCCTGTTCAGGCGCCGGATTCTTCTTGGGCTTGATATGGGCGTGATAATAACTATAGGTGCAGGAGGGCCGGCCTGAGATCACCTTTGCCTCCACAACGTTTGCAATATACAGCACCTGGGTCTCCACGTCCCTCACATCTATTATCTCGCAGGACAGGACGGCGTTGGTATACTCCGGGATGTAGCGGATGCCGTTGCCCATGCGCTCAGTCCACTGCACATCGGCAAACTTGTCCACATCGCGCCCGCTCTGGAAGCCAAAGCGCTGGAACAGCTTGTAGGGTGCGTCCTCGGTCAAAATGGAGATATTGAATTTTCCGGCCTTCCTTACCATATCACAGGTGTAGTTCTGCTTGATCACGGATATGGTAATTTTCTTCGGGTCGCAGGAGGCCACCTGGCCCGCCGTGTTTATGATGCAGCCGTAGTCCTTACCGTCCACGCGGGTGGTCAGAACCTCGACGCCGTAGGAAAACTTTGAAAACACTCCGTTATCCACATCCAGCTTTTCTGCCGGGCTCACCTCTGTGACCGCAATGGCCGGGCGGATATCCGCGGCAATGGCGTCAGCCAGCGCGTCCAGCTCCGGGAGCTGTCCCTCTGACAGTGAGGAGCGCAGCGTGATATTCTCGCCTATAAACTCGGTGTTTTTAAGGGGAGAGAGCATATCGCGCATGAGCTTGCCGCTGGTGGGCGCCCAGCTGCCATTCTCTATAAGCGCCACCTTCCTGCCCTGCAGGTTATGGCTTGCAATATCATGGAGCAGATTCTCCATGGTAACAAATACGCCCGCATTATATGTTGTGGCAGCAAACACCAGATGGCTGCACCGGAATGCGTCGGATACGATGTAGCTTGCCGGGGTGACCGAGGTGTCGTACATGCGCACTCTCACTCCCCGCTCCACAAGCTTTGCCGCAAGGATGTTGGCTGTGTTCTCCGTGTGGCCGTATACTGAGGCGTAGGCCAGCAGGACGCTCTTCTCCTCCGGGGTATAGCTGCTCCAGAGCAGATACTTCTCCAGATAATCGCCGAAATGACTGCGCCATACATAGCCGTGTAGCGGGCACACATAGTTTATCTCCAGCGCCGCTGCCTTTTTCAGCACCGCCTGCACCTGTGGGCCGTATTTGCCCACGATATTGGTATAATAGCGTCTGGCCTCATCCAGGCAGTCCGCCATAAAATCTGTCTCGTCGGCAAAAAGCCTGCCGTTCAGCGCGCCGAAAACGCCGAAAGCGTCCGCCGAAAAGAGTATCTTGTCGGTGGAGTCATAGCTCATCATAACCTCTGGCCAATGTACCATGGGCGCCATGACAAAGCTGAAGTTGTGCCGGCCTGAGGAGAAGCTGTCCCCCTCCTTTACAAGCACCAGCCTGTCCGTCATGTCTATGCTGAAAAACTGAGCCAGCATGGTCTTTATCTTTGCATTGCAGATTATCTTTGTCTCCGGGTAGCGCAGTACAAGGGATTCAATTGTGGCCGCATGATCCGGTTCCATATGTGAGATAACCAGATAGTCAAGAGCACGCCCGCCAAGCGCATGGGACACATTGGCAAAAAACCTCTCTCCTACAGCCTTATCCACAGTGTCAAACAAAACGGTCTTCTCATCCAAGAGCAGGTAAGAGTTATATGAAACGCCGTCCGGCACCCCATACACGCCCTCAAAACACACCAGACGCCTGTCGTCCGCGCCTACCCAAATAAGATCGTCAAGAACCTTCCTTGTACAATACATATTTTCTCCCTTCTGCCACCCGGCTGCTCCGGACGGCAAGCTGCAGCTATTTATTTTTACGTCAAATACCAGACTTTGACAATGAAATAATTATACCATGATATATTTTAATATAGTGTGGCGCACGCAACATTATTGTGCTAAAATACTATATATACTTTAAATATAAAGAGGCGAAGATATGAGAGATGTTCAACTGTTTCAGGGCATAAGTCAGGAGAGCATACAGGCCATTATCGAGTGCTTCAAGCCGGAGACACGGAGCTTCCGCCGGGGAGACACGATCCTTGTATACACGCCGGAGCTTGAGTATCTGTGCGTACTGCTCTCAGGGAAGGCTCATCTGTACTGCATGGACAGTGATGGGGAGTATACCCTGCTGGAGCACTATGAAAAGGACGATATCTTCGGCGAGGTTTTTGCAATGCCATACGGGGAGCTGGGCTATGCTGTAGAGGCGGACAGCGACTGTCAGGTGATGTTCATCCGCTTTTCCTGCATATACGGCCGCTGCCCGAAGGCCTGCAAGCACCACAGCCAGCTCACCTGCAATCTGTTTGAGATGTCGGCAAAAAAGGCGCAGGCGCTGGCCATGCGCATAAACATGATAAGCAAAAAATCACTCCGGCGCAAGCTATGGTCCTATTTTGACTACATGAGCGACAAGACCGGGTCAAACATTTTCAGTATAGAGAGCTCCCTGTCGCAGCTGGCGTGCTTTCTCTGTGCAGACAGAGCGGGCATGATGCGGGAGCTGAAGAACATGTGCGACGAGGGTTTGATTCAGCGTGAAGGACGTAAAATAACCATTTTAAAAAATTAAAAGGAGGACAGAACAATGGCAGAAAGAAAGTTTTCCGGTGTGGACGGTGCTGTGAGCAGCCCGGAGCTTACCGCTGATTATGAGGCGGCAAGCCGTTTTGATAAGGTTCGTGTAGGCAAGCTGGGCGTGTATTTCAGAGATGGTCTCAAAAGCAGGTACATACCCTACAGCTTCCTTGAGCGGGTTTTCATCCGCATTCACGAGGTGGATGGCAAGCTGTGCTGCGGCAGCACGGTTTTCCATTATTTTCGGCTGGTCTTTGTCCACGACGGTCAGGAGTATGCTGATGTCATGTCCGAGTGTGAGAAGGCCATGGACGACGCTCTGTCTCTCATAGCCAGCCGTGCGCCGGAGCTTGCCATAGGCATCTGACAGTCGGCGTGTCCAATGCCTCTTCCGGTGAAAAAAGTGCTGGTATCTGTTGCCGCGGCGCTATGCAAATGATATAATCGTCCGGGTACAGATACAAAACGACAGGAGGAGAGACCATGAAAAAATTGTTCAGCGCTGCGGATGAGTATATATCAAAATCCGATTGGAAAACAATAGCCGCGTTGAAGTTCTGTCTGCTGGCAATGGGGACGATAATCGGGATGAGCCTGCCTGAAAAGCAGTGCAAGCCCGTCTTGACTGTCTGTGTTCCTGTATTCGCGGTGACCTATGTGCCGCTGATGTGGAAATTCATCCGCATAGCGCTCAGTCAGAACTCGAAATAAGCAACGCAATAATAAGACTGCACCGGTACGGGGTAAAGCTCCCCGTGCCGGTGCAGTCGTTTTACCGTCCCTTTGCAGCGCGGCCCTTCAGCCCAGCAGCCTTGCCAGCGCCGCAATAACTGTGCAACAGATCATGCCTGCCGCCGTGGGGATAAGGGCTGCAAGCCCCGTCCACTTCCAGCTTCCCGTCTCCTTTTTCACTGTCAAAAGCGTGGTGGAACAGGGCTAATGCATCATGGAAAACACCATCACGCACACCGCCGTCACCCAGGTCCAGCCGTTTTGCAGCAGCAGCGCCTTTATCTGCGTCAGCTCTCCCAGCTCCGTCAGACTGCCCTGGGCGGTATAAGCCATACTAATAATTGGCAGCACTATCTCGTTTGCCGGGAAACCCAGAATAAAGGCTATAAGTATTACCCCGTCCAGACCCATAAATCGCCCCAGCGGGTCAAGAAAGAGCGCGCAGATGTTCATTATGCTCTCTCCGCCCAGCTGTATGTTGGCCATCAGCCACAGCAGCGCCCCGGCAGGCGCCGCCACAGCGGCGGCACGGCCCAGCACAAACAGCGTCCTGTCAAATATGGAGCGGACT
>CAYFSB010000088.1:0-1952 GCA_964345655.1 uncultured Oscillospiraceae bacterium | reverse complement strand
ACCCGCCCTATCTGCGGGCGGCGGTATGGCGGCAGCTCCAGCATAAAGGATTAGGGTGCGCCCTTGAGCACTGTCTCCGACAGCAGCTTTGTTGCGGCAAATGTGGCGGCCACTCCCAGCACTATCACTGCCGTCAGCAGCAGTGCCGACAGCATGGTGCCCAGTCCCCCGGCAGCCGCGCCCACGAAAAACATGGTCAAAAGGGCGATAAGCGTTGGGAACCGCCCGTTGCATGGGACAAAGCTGTTGGTCAGTATTGCCAGCATCCGTTCCCGCTCCGAGTCGATGATGCGGCAGCCCACTACGCCCGCCGCGTTGCAGCCAAAGCCCATACACATGCCGGGTAGAATCAGCGGTACCTGCCCAGTCTAAAAACGGCAGCGTATCATAATGCGCTGCTGCTTTATTTTTCTCCCGTCCTCACCCGGCACATACTCCCCCTGACCTATCTCTATCCGGTCCACAAACTGCGCCAGCAGCTCCCTTGTCAGCGTCGGGGGCCACATATTACCCATGTAAATCTCTGTTTTCTCGCTCTCCCCTGCTATAAAATCCAGCTCCCTCAGCTCCGCTTCATAGCCCAGGGCCATCCTGTCATAGTCCGCAGTGCTCAGTCTCCCAAGGGCTCTGTCCTCATACATTGTCTTAAGTATCTCCTGTATCTCAGCCCGGTGTTCCTCTGCCCTGCCGCTGTGTTGTTTTGGCCCGTTCAGCATGTTGGCCAGCTCCCGCTCTATCTGCGCCCTCTCCCCGCTCTCCAGACTGAGAGCACGGCGCAGCTCAATTTCCACCGTCTCAAGCAGCGGCTCATAGTCAATGAAATGGCTGGTACAGCTTTTTGCTCCTCCCGCCTTATACGCGCCGCAGCAGAGCTTATAGCTGACGCCTTTTTTTCTGGAGGGCGCGGTAGTCATGCGCCTGCCGCAGTCGGCACAGAAGGCAATGCCGGAAAACACATTTTTGAACTGGCCTTTCGGGGCTTTTCTCCGGGCTGCGCTTCTGCTCCGGGCCGCCTGAAAACACTCCGGCCACACCAGCGGCGCGTGGGTATTCTTGATCTCTATCCAGTCCTCCCGGCTGTTTCTCCGAGTGACGCCGCTTTTATATGACAGCTTCACGGTCTTGCCCTGAACGGTATTACCCAGATATACCCGGTTTGACAAGATGCGGCATATCATGCCCGAATTCCATTCCCCGCCGCTTCCATCGGCTGTCCTGTACAGGCGGCCGGTTTTTCTGTAGTCCCCCGGCGTTTACACGGCGCTGTCGTTGAGCCGGGCGCATATCTCGGCCGGTGTATCTCCCGCGGCGGAGCGCTGGAATATATTTGCCACCACTGGCCCTGTCAGGTCCGGCACAAGGCGGTTTTTATTGGCGGCGTCTTTTTTGTAGCCGTAGGGGGCAAAGCTCCCTATATACTCCCCCCTTGCCATTTTTTCTCTGAGTGACGCGCGGATCTTGGCGCTGATATCTCTGGCATACATCTCGTGCATGGTCATCATCAGCGGCGCCGCCAGCGCAATGCCGCCGGACAGATGCAGCGAGTCGTAGCCGTCCACCACGGAGATGAATCTGACGCCCAGTGCCGGGAAAAACTCATCCAGCAGGTCTGCGCTTCTGGCGCTGTTTCTGCCGAGCCGGGAGAGATCTTCTTGTGTCAAGTAGGGACTAAAAAATTTTTGAGAATTTACAAGCCGTTCATAGGTGGACAACCACCCGTGAACGGCTTGCGTTTTCTCTATGCTCTTTTGCCGTTCTTTGTGCGACGCTTCTTATACGCCGTCTCAAACGCCTCCATCATTGGAGTGACCGGAAGCTCGTTGTCAGGCTTGGACAGATACTCAAACCGGATGCCGTTCTCCTTGAACTTTCGCTCAAACCTCATGAAAGAGGAAACGTCCCGGCTGATCCGCGAGGTGTCGCGGGTGAGGATCGTGCCGATGCCCTGACGC
>CAYFSB010000087.1:0-6878 GCA_964345655.1 uncultured Oscillospiraceae bacterium | reverse complement strand
TGAGATCGTGGGCGAGCTTGACCCGAAAAAGACCACTCAGGAGGAGCTGGGCCTGTACATGGCGGGGGCCAAGAGAGATGAGGTGAAAGCATGAAGAAGAATATTCTCAAAAGCAACGCCGTCCAGTCTCTCATAGCGTCGCTGTTCTGTATAATCCTCGGCATGCTCATAGGGTATATAGTGCTGCTCTTCATAAACCCCAGCGGCGCCTGGGCTGCCATACTGGAGGTCATGAAAAACTTCCTGCACTACTCCAAATCCGCCCTGCAGCTTAAAAACTTCGGCAACACTCTTGTGAAGACCGCGCCGCTGCTCATGTGCGCGCTGGCGGTGCTGTTTGCATACAAGGTGGGGCTGTTCAATATCGGCACAGCCGGTCAGTATGTGGCCGGTATCTGCGCGAGCCTGTATGCGGCTCTGGCCTGGGGCTGGAGCTGGCTGCCCTGTATGCTCTTCGCGCTGGCCGCCGGGGCATTCATGGGTGCTCTGGTGGGGCTTCTAAAGGCCTACTGCAATGTAAACGAGGTCATCTCCGGCATCATGCTCAACTGGATAAGCCTGTACACCACCAACATGATACTGACTATCGTCAAGGAGACCACCAGCCCTTACACCTTCCACCTGAAGGATGTGGCGCCGCAGGCTATTCTGCCCACGCTGGGCCTGGAAAAGTTTTTCTCCAACAACACATATGTGACCATCGCTATCCCCCTGTCCATACTCATCGCCATTTTGATATCCGTTGTGCTGGACAAGACCCGGTTCGGCTATGAGCTGAAGGCCACCGGCAACAACAAAAACGCCGCGAAATACTGCGGCATGGCGGAAAAACGCAATATTATCCTGACGCTCATAATCGCCGGGGCGATCGCAGGTCTTGGCGGCTCACTGCTGTATCTGACGGACTATGAGCAGTGGCAGTGCACGGCCTCCTCTGTGCCGGGCATGGGCTTCAACGGCATCGCGGCCACCTTCCTCGGTGGACTGAACCCCATAGGCACCATCTTCTCCTCATACTTCATCCAGCATATCACCTCAGGCGGCGCATACGTGGACAAGACCATGTACTGCTCCCAGATATCCGACCTTATCTCCTCCATAATCATCTACCTGTGCGGCTTTGTGCTGTTCATCAAGTACGCCATCAACCGCGGTATAGCAAAGCGGGAGGAAAAACAGGCCAGAGCGGAAAAGGAAGCCGCCTCAGTGACGGTGGAAAATTCTGAGAAAGGAGGCGATAAGTAATGCTGCTTTTGCTTCAGTACACACTTATCTTCTCCTCTGTATTGCTTCTGGTTGCGCTGGGCGGCTGCTTTTCCGAGCACTCCGGCGTTATAAACCTTGGGCTTGAGGGCATAATGGTCATAGGCGCCCTGGGCGGCGCGCTGATGATGCGCTATCTTCCCGCCGACATGCCGGCTATCGCGCTGGTACTGCTGGTGTTGCTGGCGGCCATGGTATTCGGTCTGGCTTACTCGTCGCTGTTGGCCATAGCCTGCATCAATTTCAAGGCTGATCAGACTATCGTAGGCACCGCGCTGAATATGCTGGGCACCGCCGCCGCCACGGTTCTGGTCAAGGCCATAAACACCGCCGCAAACCCCAACGACGTGTCCTCCACCATCCAGTACATAGCGGCGAAAAAGAACTTTATAATATCCATCGGCAGCTTTGAATTCAACTGGTTTATGTTGGTCGCCTTGATAGCGCTGGCCTTTGCCTTCGTCACGCTGTACAAGACCAAATTCGGTCTTCGGCTCATGGCCTGCGGCGAGCACCCCCAGGCAGCGGATTCCGTGGGTATAAACGTATACAAAATGCGCTGGGCTGGCGTGCTCATCTCCGGCTGTCTCGGCGGTTTGGGCGGCATATGCTACATTCTGGCCGGCGTATCGGAGTGGAAGTTTGAAAACGGCGTGGCAGGCTTTGGATTTTTGGCACTGGCAGTCATGATATTCGGCCAGTGGAAGCCTCAGCGCATAGCGCTGGCGGCGCTGCTCTTCGGCCTGTTCCGGGCTCTGTCCAACGTGTATTTCGGGTTTGACTTCCTGGTCTCGCTGAACATTCCCGGCTCTGTATACAACATGATGCCCTATGTCATCTCCCTCATCGTGCTGGCCTTTACTTCCGGAAAATCCCGTGCGCCCAAGGCTGAGGGCATACCCTACGACAAGGGCTCCAGATAGCCCTGAAAAAAGAATAATTTACGGGGATATGGGCGAAAGCTTATATCCCCGTTTTTTTGGAACATACTCAGTTTATATTTGTCTCAGTTTTATTCAGAGACCCGGAGGTCAAAAAATGAAAAACCTTATAGCATCTATCCTGTTAGTATCATTCGGAGTTCTTTTTCTCGCAGGCTGTTCCTCATCGGTGAGCGATGTGGCGACAGAAAGCGGCGATGTGGCAGCAGACCAGGAGGCCAACGTGATAATTGAGTCGGGGCCGGCGGAGCAGCGGCTTGAAAGCATGAGTCTTGAAGAGAAGGCCGCCCAAATGCTTATGGCCAGCTGTCACGAGAGCGGCAGCGCCCAGCGGGCTGCCGCCTTTGGCGTAGGCGGTCTGTGCCTGTACGCGGACGCCTTTGAAAACAAAACTCAATCTCAGGTAATCGAGATGACCGATGAGCTTCAGGGCCTGTCTTCTCTGTCGCTGCTCATAGGCGTGGATGAAGAGGGCGGCAGCGTATGCCGGGTAAGTACAAACCCCAACCTCCGCTCCGCGCCCTTCAAATCCCCGCTGGAGCTGTACAATGAGGGCGGCTATACTCTCATTGAGAGCGACACGCAGGAAAAAGCGCAGCTGCTGCTTGATCTTGGCATAAACGTGAATCTGGCCCCGGTATGCGACGTGCCCCAGAGCACCTCCGACTATATGTACTCCCGCAGCTTCGGTCTGGACGCCAGCAGCACCGCCGATTACGTCTCCCTCGTGGTAAGCATCATGAAGGACTCCGGCATAGGCTACACTCTCAAGCATTTTCCGGGCTATGGCGGCAGCGCAGACACACACAAGGGTCTGGCTTACGACACCCGGAGCTATGAGGAATTTGCCGCCTCCGATTTTCTGCCCTTTGAGGCGGGCATAGCGGCCGGGACAGACTCTGTGCTGGTAAGCCACAACATTGTCCAGTGCATGGATAACGACCTGCCCGCCTCCCTGTCGCCGGAGGTCCACCGCATTCTGCGTGAAGAGCTGGGCTTCCAGGGCGTCATCGTCAGCGACGATTTGTATATGGACGCCATATCCCAGTTCACCGGCGGGGAAAACGCCGCGGTTCAGGCGGCGCTGGCGGGAAACGACCTTATCTGCTGTGCGGATTATGAACAGTCCGCCGCGGCGCTTGTGGCCGCGGTAAATGACGGCACGCTGGACGAGGCGCAGATCGACGCATCAGTTTTACGCATTCTTAACTGGAAGCTCAGTCTTGGTCTTGACATTTCTGCTAAATGAAATAGAATATACGGGCAAAACAATTATGAATGGAGAAATGAAATGATCAAATATCTCGATATCTCCCCGGAGGTCCATATGGCACTGGACGCGGGCCGTCCCGTTGTGGCTCTGGAGAGCACGATAATATCCCACGGCATGCCCTACCCCAAGAATGTAGATACAGCCCTCAAGGTGGAGCAGGTCATCCGCGACAACGGCGCGATCCCCGCAACTATCGCCATTATAGGCGGCAGGCTGAAGGCGGGACTCAGCCCGGCGGAGATAGAGCATCTGGGCAAGGCAGGCAGGCAGGTGGCCAAGGCCAGTCGGCGGGATCTGCCAGCACTGGTTGCCAGAAAGCAGGACGGAGCCACCACTGTCACCACCACCATGATAATCGCCGGTATGGCCGGGATAAAGATTTTTGCCACCGGCGGCATAGGCGGCGTACACAGGGGCGCCCAGACCACCATGGATATCTCGGCAGACCTGGAAGAGCTGGCACAGACCCCGGTCATGGTAGTCTGTGCGGGAGCCAAGTCCATTCTGGATCTGGGGCTTACGCTGGAATATCTGGAGACCAAGGGCGTGCCGGTGATCGGCTACGGCACTGATGAGCTGCCCGCCTTTTACACGCGCAGCAGCGGCTTTAATGTGGATTACCGGGTAGACAGCCCCAAGGAGCTGGCCGACATGTTCCGCGCCCAGCGGGATCTTGGCTACAGAGGCGGCATGCTGGTGACAAACCCCATTCCGGAGGAGTTCTCCATGGATAAGGCCGTCATAGACCAGGCCATTGACCAGGCTCTGCGGGAGTGCACCGAGAAGGGCATCCACGGCAAGGAGACCACCCCCTTCCTGCTGGCCAAGGTGGTGGAGCTCACCGGCGGCGACAGCCTTGAGAGCAACATTATGCTTGTCCTCAACAACGCCAAGGTGGCCGCGCTGACCGCCTGTGAACTGAGCAAATAACGAATATGTGAAAACAGCCCGCCAAATGGCGGGCTGTTTTTTGGTTGAAATCAGGGCCGAGTTGGGCTATAATGGAATAAATATTGTCTACGCCGTGTTTTTTTAAAACCTTTGAAAAAGGAGCATAAAACCTATGACCGATAATCCGCTTGTCTCCATAATCGTCCCTGTCTACAAGGTGGAGAATTTTTTGGACAGATGCGTGGAGAGTCTAACCGCACAGAGTTATGGCAATATTGAAATTGTCCTCGTGGATGATGGCTCACCTGACGCCTGTCCTGCCATGTGTGACGGCTGGGCGGCAAGGGACGGGCGCATCAAGGTCATCCACAAGCCCAACGGCGGTCTCTCTGATGCCCGCAACAGCGGAGTTGCCGTTGCCCTTGGGGCGTATATAAGCTTTGTGGATTCGGACGACTATGTGTCCCCGGACTATGTTGAATATCTTCTGTCGCTGTTGAAAAACAACTCCGCCGATATCGCCTGCGGCTCATTCCGGTATGTATACGGCGCCGGAGAGACATTTGAAGGTCAGTCCCAGGAGAAGGCAGCGCGTTTTGATAATATTGCCGCCTGCCATGCGCTTATGACAACGCACTGGATGCCGATGGTCGCCGCCTGCGCCAAGCTCTTCCCCGCGGGCTTAGTCAAGGCCAACCCTTTCCCCGTAGGCAGGCTGCACGAGGATGAGGCCACCATTTATAAATACTATTTTGGCTGTGCGGTCACAGCGCTGGGTACAAGGGAGATATA
Source organism: uncultured Oscillospiraceae bacterium (assembly GCA_964345655.1). Classification (GTDB taxonomy): domain Bacteria; phylum Bacillota; class Clostridia; order Oscillospirales; family Oscillospiraceae; genus Limivicinus. Next base: position 1,718 of record CAYFSB010000087.1, on the reverse strand, counting down.
CGCCTATTACCAGAACAGCGCCAGCATCACGCACACCAAAAGCCGCCGGAATTCGGAGGATACTCTGTTGGCCTTCCAGGAGCAGTGCGCATTCTTCGGCGCGGCGGGCTGCCGCGAGCTTCAGGTGACCGCTGCGGAGCGGCTTATATCCACTGCGGTTGTTATGGCGCTGCGGAAGGATCAGGTAGCAGTTGAATTTCTTTCCGGCAAAGAGGCGAAAAAGTATCTTCGCTCCGGCGTTGGCATTAAAACCCGGCTGCGCTATATAGGTTATGTCCTGTTTCGCGCCGACCTTAATCAGCTATATCACAAGATTATCAGCAAATAAAATGCGCTGCCCCCCGGCAGCATTGAAAGGACGCGCTGTGGCAGCATCATATAGCGACGAATTTGGCAGCAAGGCCATTGTAAGAAACATGGTCTTCAGCATAATCACTTTCGCTCTGAATATGCTCATAAGCTTTTTCATAACGCCGTACATCACTGACCGCTTCGGCAGTGAAACATACGGCTATGTCAAAATGGCAAACGAATTTGCAAACTATGCTTCTCTCTTCAGTATAGCCCTCAACTCTATGGCCAGCCGTTTTATTATGCTGGCCCGTGTCAGCGGGGATCAGGCAAAGGCTCAAAAGTACTTTTCCTCCGTCGGCATTGCCAACGTCATTATGGCCGCAATTTTCATCCTGCCCTCAGCCATATGCGTGTATTATCTGGACACCTGGTTTGAGATCGAGCCCATCATGGTGTTCGAGGTGAAGCTCACCTTTGCCCTCACCTTTATAAACTTCATAGTTCAGCTCATTTTTTCCATTTACAGCAACTGTTATTACATCACCAACACACTGTATATCCAGTCTCTCCGCACTTCACAGGCCAGCATTCTTAACGTGGTGACGGTGCTTGGGCTGTTTCTGGTTTTTACGCCGCATATCGCATACGTTGTCATCGGCACCCTTGTGGCCACACTTTTCACGGTCTCGGCGAACATATACTATACGCGCAGACTCGTGCCTGAACTGCGCTTTCATTTCTCCTGCTTTGACATTCACTGTGTGTGGGAGATCCTCTCTTCCGGGCTTTGGAACAGCATAACGAAGCTCAGTCAAATACTCACGAACGGGCTTGACCTGTTGATAACAAACCTCTTTATCAGCGCCTCCATGATGGGTTATCTATCCATTGCCAAGACGGTGCCGAACGTAATTATATCCTTTAACTCCACCATTGCCAACGTCTTCAGTCCAAACCTTATGCAGCTTTATGCCAAGGGTGATACCGAAGGTCTTAAGGCGGCGGCCAAGTCCTCTATGAGCTTTATGTGCCTGTTCGTTTCTATTCCAACCGCTATTCTATGTACCATGGGTACAGCCTTCTACAGTCTCTGGGTACCGGGGCAGCCAGTGGAAATGATACCATCATAAATTCCTGTGTTACCGGCCCGCTGCAGCCAATATACCAGGTGTTCACTATTACGAACAAGGTGCGCCAGAACTCCATTGTAATGATAGTCTTTGGCATAGTCAGCATAGGTGTCACATATGTGTTGCTGCGGATAACGGACTGGGGTGTCTATGCCGTCCTCGGCACCAGCCTTATCGGGTCTCTTATTGTGGCCTTCTCCTACCACATTCCCTATTCTGCCAAAGACATCGGCCTGCCAAAGACCGCCTTTATCCCCGAGATTGTCAAGAGTGTCGTCTCATTTGCCGTGGTAT
>CAYFSB010000086.1:0-6899 GCA_964345655.1 uncultured Oscillospiraceae bacterium | reverse complement strand
ATACCCATGCCAGGCTGTACCAGTATCAGGTTCAGCCTGTCATAGACAAGGTCTTTGAAAACTACTACTATGACGAAAACATATATAACATTGACGTCTATGTGGAGAATGACGGAGACGGGCTCAAAACCACCATTGTTATATCTAATCAGGCCGGTAAAAAATATGGTGAGATATGCTATTATCACTAATATTGGGTCCATTCCATATCCAAGACAGGTGATGAGAGCGATCCCTCTGTCTTTATCTGGACTCTGGCCGCCTCAACAGCGGCAGTGTCTGTGCTGGCCTTTGTACTGCGGCGGAAAAAGCACGCTGAATAAATATGAATGCGGCTGCATAGTCTGCGGTCAGGCTGCCGGGAAGTTCAGTCTTCCCGGCAGCTTTGTTTCACACCCGGACGCCCATTTATTGTCCAATAACAAACCGAGAATTTTTTCCCATGTATTCCTTCGCTTTTGTGTATTATGACAAAACCGTCGGGTCTTCCTTGTATATTTTTTAAAAGCCCTTGACAAAGGCATACCCTTGCAATATAATCAGCTTATCAGTAAGGAAAGGAGCGACCTGTTTTATGCGTAAGTCCACCGTTAACAACATGATGATGGCTATGATGTACATGTTCCGCATGTGCATGATGATGCGCGCGCAAAAATGCAGTTCGCTTTGTTTCACAGCCGTCTGAATTCAGTTTTTTCTGAATATACAGGACCGGGAAGCATGCGGGCTTCCCGGTCTTTTTGCGTTCTCAGGCGGAATTTAAAAACAGGGCCATAGGCCCAGACTTTGGAGTTGATGTGAGACATGATAGAGATCAAAGGCCTCTGCAAGACCTACAGCACAACAGGAAAGGATATAGTGGCGCTGGAGGACATAAACCTCAGCATCCATGATGGTGAAATCTTCGGAATAATCGGCCTCTCCGGGGCAGGCAAGAGCACGCTGGTGCGCTGCATAAACCTGCTGGAGCGCCCCAGCTCAGGTGAGGTACTGCTGGACGGCAAAAGCATAACGGAACTCAGTCGTCGGGATCTGCTGGCGCTTCGTCAGTCCATCGGAATGATTTTTCAGAGCTTTAACCTGTTGGAGCAGCGCAGTGTGCTGCGCAATGTCTGCTTTCCGCTGGAAGTTGCAGGCGTGAAAAAAAAGCAGGCTCAGGAGAGAGCTTTGGAGCTTTTGGAGCTTGTGGGCCTTGCGGACAGAGCTGATTCCTATCCCTCGCAGCTCTCAGGCGGTCAGAAACAGCGTGTAGCCATTGCCAGAGCTCTTGCCACGAAGCCCAAATACCTGCTCTGTGACGAGGCCACAAGCGCCCTTGACCCCAACACGACTCGCTCTATACTGGAGCTTTTGCGTGAAATAAACAAGACCATGGGCGTCACAATTGTGGTAATAACCCACGAGATGAAGGTCATAGACCAGATCTGTGACCGAGTGGCCGTCATAGATCAAAGCCGCATAGCCGAGGAGGGCCGAGTGAGCGACGTGTTCACAAGCCCCCAGTCCCAGATAGCCAGGGATCTGATAATCCCCAGAGGCCGGGCTGTGCTGGATACCAAGGGCGGCCGGCGGTTGCGACTCACATTCAACTCGGCATATTCCAACGCCCCTGTTATATCGGACATGGTATTGGAGTGTCAGGCTCCTGTTAACATTCTCTTTGCAGACACCAAAGAGTTTGAGGGCGCCATATACGGGCACATGATAATAGAGCTGCCCAACGACCCGCGTCAGGCGGACAAAATAATATCATGGCTGCGAAACAGCCAGGTAGAGTGGAGAGAGGAGGTGTAATAAAGTGTTTTCGGAAATGTTTTATAAGCTCTGGAATAACGGTCTTATCCAGATGGGCATATGGGAGACACTATATATGACCCTTATCTCCTCCGCCATTGCCTATCTCATCGGTCTTCCGCTGGGCGTAGTGCTCACAGTCACCGACGAGGGCGGAATACACCCCATCCGCTGGCTCAACAGAGCGTTGGGGTTGATCGTAAACTTCTTCAGAAGCATACCCTTTGTTATCCTCATGGTGGCCATGCTGCCGGTGGCTAAGCTCATCGTAGGCACCAGCCTTGGCAACAAAGCCATGATCGTGATGCTCATCATCGCCGCTGCCCCATATGTGGCGCGGATGGTGGAGTCCTCCGTCAAAGAGGTGGGCTCAGGGGTCATAGAGGCCGCCCAGTCCATGGGCGCCAGCAATTTCCAGATAATCCGCAAGGTACTGCTGCCGGAGGCAAAACCCTCTCTCATACTGGGCGCGGTCATCTCAATGGTCACCATTCTGGGATATTCGGCCATGGCCAGCACTATCGGCGGCACAGGTCTGGGCCAGATCGCCATTATCTACGGGCATCAGCGCAGTAATAACGACATCACCTGGATATGTGTATTTTTGACTGTAATTATCGTGCAGATAATTCAGGAAGTGGGCACTCACATTGCCCACAGGACAGATAAAAGAATAAAACAATAATAATTTTGGAGGAAATAAAAATGAAAAAGACATTTGTACTTATTCTCGCTTTGGCAATCGCCGTCTTCGCATTTGCCGGCTGCGGCAATACCGCCGCCCCCACCGCCACAGAGGCTCCCGCTGCTGAGACCACCGCCGATGCGGCCCCCGTCACCATCACAGTAGGCGCAAGCTCCACACCCCACGCTGAGATACTTGAGCAGGTGAAAGATGTTCTGGCCCAGGAGGGCTACGAGCTGAACATCGTCGTGTATGACGATTACGTGCTGCCCAACAAGGCCCTGGCCGATGGTGAGCTGGACGCGAACTACTTCCAGCACAGCCCCTACCTGAACAGCTACAACAGCTCCAACGGCACAGACCTGGTCTCCGCTGCCCTTATCCACTATGAGCCCTTCGGCATCTACGGCAACGGTGTGGACGATCTGAGCGCGCTGGCAGCCGGCGCGACCATCCTTGTCCCCGCCGACGACAGCAACGAGACACGCGCCATGTTCCTGCTCCAGCAGGAGGGTCTCATCACTCTGCCCGATGACGCAAGCCCCGAAAAAGGCGTGACCACTCTGGACATCGTTGACAACGGCGGCTATGATGTGCAGGCCATCCAGGCCGACACTGTCCCCGCACAGCTCGCAAACAGCAACGAGGGCACCATCGCCGTCATCAACGGCAACTACGCTCTGCAGGCCGGTCTGAACATAGCCGACGCACTGGCCGTTGAGGACGCCACCGGCGACGCCGCCCAGACCTACGCCAATATCATCGCCTGCCGCAATGGCGAGGAGAACAGCGAGAAGGTACAGGCCCTTATAAAGGCCCTCCAGACCGACGCTGTCAAGGAGTACATTGCCAACACCTACAGCGGCGCAGTTGTCGCCATATTCTGAGCTCAAGTTTAAAACAAAAACCCGCCTGCATGAAGCAGGCGGGTTTTAAGCGCATTTTTTCTTATATAAGTCCTTATCGTACCATTCTGAGTTCACAGAATGGTACTTTTTGATATGCTCTCTTTCTGGCTCAAAGCTCTCCCCGCTCCTCCAGCCAATGGACGGACTTTTTCAGTGCCTCCACGGTCTTGGTCTCCAGCAGCACACGGCAGTTATGCTCCCGCGCCAGGCTGAGATACGCGGAGATATCCAGTGCGCCGTCACCCAGCGCCTGATGCACTCTGGTCCCGGCGGCATCGTGCATGTGCATGTGCATCAGCCTGTCGCCTCTGGCCATGATAACAGGCCTGTCGGCAAAGGAGATGGCGCAATCGTGGCCTATATCAAAGCTGAGTGCAAAGGCCGGGCTCTCAAGCAGGGTGTCAAGCCCATGCAGCAGAAAAGCCTGATCATAGCCGTCGGTATTTTCAATGCAGACCTTTACGCCGCTGTCTCCAATGGCCTGTGTAACCTTATCCCTGAAGCGCTTCAGCCCGTCCAGATAAAAGCTCTCGTTCTCTGCATACACATAGGTCCTCTTACTGGGCAGCGTCACAAACACGCCACGCAAAAGGTGCATGTTCAATACAGGTATCTCCAGCTCCCTGGCCAGCTCCACGGTTTTCAGCATGGTCCTGGTATAGACCTCCGCTATGCCCCGGTTTACGCTGCATGGGTCAAGGCTCTCGTCTATGTGGACGGTATAATAAATGCCGTACCGCTCCTTCAGCGCCCTCAGTGCCTCCGGCTCCAGCGCCTCAGGCTGATACTGGGGAAAGCTCATATTTATCTCTACAAAGCTCAGTTCCAGCTCTCTGCACAGCGCCGCCGTCTGGGGCAGACCCGCTATCTCTATCAGCGTGGGCATTCCAAAGCTCAGCATAATACCACCCTCTCTATTCTCTGTCCGCGCAACCATGCTACCAGATACCGGGCATGTTGTCAATCAGAGCCTAAGAGCAATTTGCTGAAATTCAGTGGCCGGAACAGACTGTTTTTTGTGGCATAGCTCTATTGACATTGCGGCGCAAAATGGTAAAATAAGTCGCACACTACGTATTGGAGGTGAGTGGAATAGATGTAAAGATACCAATAGGCCTGCAATTTTCCATATTGCACAGAGCTTTCAGGAAAAAGCTGGATGAGCAGCTGCGTGAGAAGGATCTGACGGGGGTACAGTTTGGTGTGATGGGGGAGCTTATGCGTCTGGAACAGGTTGCCTCAGGCGAGGTCAACCAGAAGGATCTGGAAAACGCCTCCCACGTGACCCACCCCACCATGACGGAGATAATAAAACGCCTTGAAAAAAAAGGGTTTATCACCTGTGAGACCAGCGCTGTAGACCGGCGCTACAAGAGCATATCCTCCACGGGAAAGGCTCTCAGTCTGCGCCAGGAGATGAACGAGGTGGATAAATCCGTCTTTCAGTGGCTGAGTCAGGGTCTGAGTCAGCCGCAGATCGATGAACTCATGGAAATAATGGATATAATGCTTAAAAACGCAGCGGAATGCTGCGGGAAAGGAAGCGAGAACTGCGGTGATAAAAACACTTGCAAAGAGCATAAGGGAGTTTAAAAAGCCCACTATCCTTACGCTTATCTTTATTGTGCTGGAAGTATTCATAGAGGTACTGATCCCCTTCCTGACTGCCGACCTTGTGAACATGATAAAGGCCGGGGTGGAGATGGGGCAGGTGGTAAAGCTGGGGCTTCTGTTGGTGCTCATGGCCATGGTATCGCTGTGCTGCGGCGGTCTGGCCGGCTTTTCCGGGGCTAAGGCCTCTTCCGGCTTTGCCAGAAATCTCAGGCGGGATATTTTTTCCCGCATACAGGGCTTTTCTTTTGAAAACATTGACAGATTTTCCTCCGCGTCTCTTGTGACGCGCATGACCACGGATATAACAAATGTCCAGATGGCCTTCATGATGATTATCCGCGTAGCGGTGAGAGCGCCGCTGATGTTCGTGTTCTCCATTGTCATGGCATATATAATGGGCGGCTCTCTTGCCACTTCTTTTGTGATTATCGTGCCGGTACTGATAATAGGGCTGCTGTTTATCGCCCGCGAGGCCATGCCGGCCTTTCGCGCCGTATTCAGGAAATACGACAGGATGAACGAGTCCATAGAGGAAAACGTCCGGGCAATGCGGGTGGTTAAGGGTTTTGCCAGAGAGGACTATGAGAAGGAGAAATTCTCCGCCGCCTCTCACAATATATGTAAAGACTTCACCCATGCCGAGCGGGTGGTGGCTCTGAACAATCCGCTGATGCAGCTGTGCGTATACTTCAACATGGTGTTTGTGCTCTATGTGGGCTCAAAGCTCATCATAACCAGCGGCGGCAGCATAATAGACGTGGGGCAGATATCCGCGATGCTCACCTACGGTATGCAGATACTCATGTCGCTGATGATGATATCCATGATATATGTGATGCTCACCATGTCCGCCGAGTCCGCCAAGCGCATTTATGAGGTGCTGGTGGAGGAGGCCTCCCTTAAAAACCCTGAGGAGCCTGTGACAGAGGTGCGCGACGGCTCCATAGATTTTGACAACGTCTCCTTTAAGTACTCCAAGAAAGCCAAGAAGAACGCTCTTGAGGGCATCAACCTCCATATAGAGCCGGGCATGACCGTTGGAATTCTGGGCGGCACCGGCTCCAGCAAGACCACGCTTATCCAGCTTATACCGAGACTGTACGACGTGAGCGGCGGCAGTGTGAAGGTCGGTGGCGTGGATGTGCGGGACTACGATCTGAAAACCCTGCGCAGTGCGGTGTCCGTGGTACTGCAAAAAAATCTGCTCTTCTCCGGCACAATAGCGGAGAATCTCCGCTGGGGCAACCCGGAGGCCACAGACCAGGAGCTTGTAGAAGCCTGCAAGCTGGCCCAGGCTGACGATTTCGTCCGCTCCTTCCCCGGCGGCTATGACTCCCATATCGAACAGGGCGGCACCAATGTCTCCGGCGGGCAGAAGCAGCGGCTGTGCATAGCGAGAGCCCTGCTGAAAAAACCCAGGATACTAATTCTGGACGACTCCACCAGTGCTGTAGATACCAGAACAGACGCCCTCATCCGGGCGGGCTTCAAGACCTATATTCCGGAGACGACCAAGATAATAATCGCCCAGCGAGTGGCCTCAGTAGAGGACGCGGATATTATTGTGGTCATGGATAACGGCCGCATCTCCGCCATGGGCCGCCACCAGGAGCTGCTCCAGAGCAGCCAGATTTACCGGGAGGTCTACCGGCAGCAGACAAACGGAGGTGACAGCAATGAATAAAGCTCCGTCCATGCCCCGCAGAGGCGACAGCGGTTCACTCAAGCGGGTAATCAAAAAATTCTTCGGCTATTACCCTGTAATGGCCCCTCTTACAATGCTCTGCATCCTCTTTTCCTCCGCTGTGTCCGCAGTGCCGTCTCTTTTTGTGCAGAACGTTCTGTCCATAATTGAAAACTGGTATCGAAGCGGCGACTGGGCCTCCGCCAGAGCGGAG
>CAYFSB010000085.1:3849-6925 GCA_964345655.1 uncultured Oscillospiraceae bacterium | reverse complement strand
CTCGGCAGAGGCGACGAGACGGCGCTGCGCATAGTCAGGCAGTGGGCCGAGGAGTATGCCCATGCGTGAATTTCAGACTGAGGGTATTCCCGACAGGGAGAAGCGGCCCCTCTCCGGCGGAGCTGTGCTGTTCATTTTGGTCGCGGCGCTAATTCTGGGCATTTTCTGCTCCTTCCTGCTAGGGCGCTACACCGTGCCCCTGAAAGAGCTGCTGGGTATTATGTTCAGCAGAATAAAATTTTTGGGTATAGAGCAGTACTGGACAGACACTCAGGCCGTTGCCGTATGGAATGTGCGTATGCCGCGTATTCTGCTGGCTGTCATGGTGGGCGCCTGTCTTGCGGCGGCCGGGGCATCTTATCAGGGCGTCTTTCAAAATCCCATGGCCGCGCCGGATATTCTGGGCGCCTCGGCCGGAGCCGGCTTTGGCGCGGCGCTGGCCATATATCTAAGTCTGGGCGGTGCCGGTGTCACGCTTATGGCCTTTGGCATGAGCCTTATCACAGTGGCGCTTGTGTTCTTTATCAGCCGCCGCACCAAGGGTGAGCGGGTGATGGGGCTCATTCTGGCGGGCATAATGATAAGCTCTCTGTTTTCTGCCGGCACCTCTTACATAAAGCTGGTTGCCGACCCCACGAACAAGCTCCCTGCCATAACCTACTGGCTGATGGGCTCTCTGGTTGGGGCGTCCAATAAAGAAGTGAGCTTTGCCTTCTGGCCTATGCTTATCGGCCTTGTGCCTCTGCTTTTGCTGCGCTGGAGACTCAATGTGCTCACCATGGGTGACGATGAGGCCCGCTCTCTGGGTGTGGATGCCGGAAAGGTACGGCTCACAGTGGTTATTGCCGCCACTCTTATAACTGCCGCCTCCGTGTCCGTGTCGGGCATGATAGGCTGGGTAGGCCTTGTAATACCGCATATGATGCGCCGTCTTGTGGGTTCGGATTACCGCTACCTCATGCCGGCCTCCATACTTGGCGGTGGACTTTTCCTGCTCATAGTGGACAATTTTTCCCGGAACATCGCCAGCACGGAAATTCCTATAGGCATTCTCACCGCCTTTATTGGCGCGCCGTTCTTCCTGCTGCTTATCACACGAAGGGGGGAACAGCGATGAGTGTTGAGGTAAAAGACCTGAACTTCTCCTATGGGGAGCATCAGGTGCTGCATGATATTAGTTTCTCGGTGGGTAAGGGTGAATTTGTGTCCATTCTGGGTTCAAACGGTGTGGGCAAAAGTACGCTTTTCCGCTGTGTTCTGGGGCTCCTGCAGGGCTTTACGGGCAGCGTTTTTATCGACGGCTGTGATATAAAAAAGCTCTCTGTCCGGGAGATGTCCCGGCATGTGGCCTATATCCCCCAGGACTGTTCCCCCGCTTTCAACTACAGCGTGGAGGACATTGTGCTCATGGGCACCACCGCCGGGCTTGGCACCTTCCGGACGCCCAGAGCGGCAGAGCTTGAAAAGGTGGACTGGGCGCTGGATAAGATAGGGATAAGCGGTCTGAGAAATCGCTGTTTTCATCATATAAGCGGCGGCGAGAGGCAGCTGGCTGTAATTGCGAGAGCTCTTGTGCAGGACGCGAAAATTCTCATGCTGGACGAACCTACAGCCAGCCTTGATTTCGGCAATCAGATGCTGGTTCTCAGTCAGGCCAAAGCTCTGGCCGCAGAGGGGTATACCGTCATACAAACTACCCATAACCCGGAGCACTCCTACATGTTCTCCGACAGGGTGCTGGCGCTCAAGGACGGCCGCCTTCTGGCCGAGGGAGCTCCGGCGGACATAATTACAAAGGAGATCATCTGCTCACTTTACGGCATAGACGTAGAGGTGGCCAGCTTATACGAGGACAGAGTCAGAGTCTGCACCCCGGAGATGATAATAAAAAATGAGATATGATAATGTGACTGAGGCGGTCTTTATCGACCGCCCCAACCGCTTTATTGCAGACGTACTCCTTGATGGAGTCCCTACAGTCTGCCATGTAAAAAATACCGGGCGCTGCCGGGAGCTGCTTATACCCGGTGCCAGGGTATATGTCCAGCGGGCGCTGTCCACTGCCAGAAAAACGGCCTATGACCTTATAGCCGTGGTAAAGGACGGCAGACTCATAAACATGGATGCCGCCGCGCCCAACGCCGTATTCGGGGAATGGCTCCGGAGCGGTGGTCTGGGCTTTGTGCCGGAGCTTGTGAAGCCGGAGCAGCGGCACGGGGATTCACGCTTTGATTTCTATTTTGAACACGGAGGACGCCGGGCCTTTGCTGAGGTCAAGGGCGTAACGCTTGAAGAAAACGGCGTAGTCCGCTTTCCTGACGCTCCCACGGAGCGCGGCGTAAAGCATCTGCGCGGTCTGAAAGACTGCGTCCGTCAGGGCTATGAGGCCTATGCCGTTTTTATTGTTCAAATGCGTGGCGTGAAGTATTTTGAACCCAACAGAGACACCCACCCGGAATTTGCCCAGGCGCTGAAAGAGGCGGCGGACGGCGGTGTAAACCTTGTAGCTCTGGACTGTGAGGTTACAGACCAAACTCTTTTGGCCAAAGACAATGTTGAGATACGGCTCTGAGCTATCCCCCCGGTGGGCTTGAAAAGCTGTGGCCTTCATAGTATACTGTCAAAAAACAAACGCATTATACGGAGGCAGATATGCACAGACCTGATGAAGAGATATATTACCATGACCATGGTGACGGCGTTGTGCACAGCCACGAGGCCGGACACGAACACAGCCACGATGATGAGCATGGCCACACGCACACACAGACCAAGGCCGTCATAAATCGCCTTTCCAGAGCCATCGGGCATCTGGAGTCTGTAAAGCGTATGGTGGAAAATGGCCGCGACTGCACAGAGGTCCTTGTTCAGCTGTCCGCTGTGCGCTCCGCGCTCAACAGCACCGCAAAGGTGATATTAAAGGATCATCTGGAGCACTGCATCAATGATGACGGCGCTGACGCGGCAGACCAGCTTCAGGCTCTGAACGAGGCTATAGACAAGTTCATGTCATAAAAAGCTGTCATTCTGCGGCTCCGGTGAAGGCTCCTGTCGCAGAGGTACATATATCTATCTG
>CAYFSB010000085.1:0-3839 GCA_964345655.1 uncultured Oscillospiraceae bacterium | reverse complement strand
TGAGATCCCGCTGTAGCTTACTCTTCAGCGGCATCTATTCCTCTTTTTATTTTGTTCAGCTTTAAATTGCGGAGCGCTATATTGAAAGCGGCGCCGATATATATTATCTGGCAGCAGATATACATCCACAGCATCAGCAGCACTATAGAGGCCAGTGACCCATACACCAGCGGGTATTTCGCGGAGGCACCGATAAAAACAGAAAACGCGGCGCTCATGATAACAGCGGCGACTGTGGACAGCAACGCGCCGGGAAATGTGCTGTATTTGTCGATTCTACGTTTGGAAACAGCATATATTCCCCAGAAGATCACAAATACTATCCCTGCCAGCAGCAGGAATCGAAGCCAGCCCCAGGTGCCGCTCACATCCACAAACGGCAGCAGACTGTTTACGAGGGTCAGCACCTCCTGCCCGGTCACGATGACCAGTATCGAGAAGTACATTGCCGCCAGAAACACCAGTGAAAACACAATGCTGAAGAGGAAATACATCACGCCCTGAAAGCGCTGTCCCCCCTGCATCTCGCCAATGGTGGACTGTATGGTCCGTATAGCCGCTGAGGACGAGGTTATAAGCACCATCAGCCCCGCAGCCATCATTGCCGGACTGTTGCTTGAGGCCACATGCTTTAGAAAATCATCCAGAAACTGAGTCGTCTCCGGCGAAATGAATTTTGAGGCAAAGTCAAGCGCATCGGCAGCCTTGACATAGTTTTTTCCAAGCAGAGTATACAGGCAGATGATAAGCGGGAAGACAGTCATGGTCAGATAATATGACAAAGCCGCGGATGCCCTCGGTATCCGCTTGTTTGAATATATATCCGCAATGTCCTGTACGATACCGAGGAGACTTCTAAACATTATAATGTCCACCGCCTAAAAAAGCTCCCTTTTAGGCAGACCGTGATAAGAAATCAGATATTTCCTGTCTCAGTCCGTCTTGGGGAGCTTTTCTGTTTCTGTTTTAATTCAGGTCACTTGGTGTTGAATATCTTGAAAATACTGTCGAAGGGGTCTTCTGCGGGGGCACCGGAGGTGGCTGTCTCCTCCGCCATGGGGGGCGGAACCGCTGACGCGGCGGCGGCCTTTTCGGCAGCGCCGGTGAACAGGCCCTGGGGCTTCTCGCGGACAGCAGCGGGTCTCACTGTGCCGCTGACAGCTGTTGCGCCCTTTTCGGCGGCGGCAGCGGCGTTCTCTTCAAAGCCTGTGGCAATGACCGTAACGCGTATCTCATCCTGCAACGTCTCATCAAAGGTGGCGCCGAAAATGATGTTCGCGTCGGGATGAGCTGCTTCCTGAACCAGATTTGCCGCGGCCTCAACATCCTCCAGACCCATATCCTCAGAGCCGGTTATGTTGATAAGCACTCCCCTTGCGCCGTTTATTGATGTCTCCATAAGCGGGCTGGCAACGGCCATACGCGCCGCATCCTCTGCCTTGCCCTTGCCTGCCGCATGGCCTACGCCCATGTGGGCAAAGCCGGCGTTCTTCATTATGCACGTCACATCGGCAAAGTCCAGATTTATAAAGCCAGTATTCTTGATAAGGTTGGAAATACTGGTAACTGCCTGCCGAAGCACATCGTCGGCTATCTCAAAGGCGTTTGCCAAGGTGACCTTCTGGTCGGTTGCAAACTTCAGTCTGTCATTTGGAATAATAAGCAGGGAGTCTACCCGGCCCAGCATCTCCTTGATACCGGCGTTGGCCTGATCCATGCGGCGCTTGCCCTCAAACTTGAAAGGCTTTGTAACTACGCCAACAGTAAGGATTCCGGCTTCACGGGCAATTTCAGCAACCGTGGGTGCCGCGCCTGTACCTGTGCCGCCGCCCATGCCGGCGGTGATAAACACCATATCCGCATCCTCAATAGCCTTGGCTATGTTGTTGCGGCTCTCCTCGGCAGAGCGCTTACCTATCTCCGGGTCGGAGCCTGCGCCCTGACCGCGGGTCATCTTTTCGCCGATCTGCAGCTTCTGGTCAGCATTGGAGACCGCAAGAGCCTGCTTATCAGTATTAATAGCAATAAACTCGACACCCTGTGTGCCGGCTTTTACCATCCTGTTAACAACATTATTGCCGGCACCGCCGACACCAACTACTTTTAAGGTTACCACATTCTCCGGACCTGTTTCGGCTTTGAAGTCCATATTCTTGCCTCCCTGTGTATTCTTACGTCACATACCCTGTGAGAAAATTATGTTTCGATGTTTCATATATTATTACATTTTTCCTCAACGGTCAATAGGTTTTTTTATTTTCCGGAAAACTTTTGTAAACATTTTGTCATTTTCGGCTCAGTTGGGGCTAAAATGGGCCGTGGTTCCATCGGAAACGTCGATAATTCCGATGTCGCCCTCCTTTAGCTTGTCCAGTACGGACACAAACATGCCAAATTTATACTCCACATTACTGTTTCCGCCGATTACCACTGTATATTTTCCACCGTAAGAAAATTCTACATTGTCAATGTCGGAGAAATCCACCTTTGTGACTTTTGTATACAGGCCGCGCTCCTGCATCTGATACAGGACCGCTGCCAGATAGTCCACAGTTTCCTGGTCATTATCCGCGGTGAGCATCTGTTCGCCTATGAGCAGAGTTCCGGGGGAAATGCCTGTCACGGCAATAAGGGATTCCGTCTCCCCATCAGCTGCCTTGCCCAGCACCTTGCAGTTGTGGTCCAGCGTCCACTGCTCATCGCCCAGCTCCAGGTATGCCAGCGCCTTGCTCTCAACCACGGTTATCACTACCTTATTCGGCAGCTGCCTGTCCACAGTCAGCTGTTCCACGTACGGCAGTTTTGCAAATACTCTGCTTATGGCGGCAAATCTGTCAAAGAAGAACAGGTTGTCGCCCTGCTCTATATCTATGGCCCTTATTATCTCATCGTCGGTATAGTGGGTATTGCCCTCCACCTGTATATTGGAGACCCGGAAAAAAACGCTCATTACAAATATTGTGGCAACCACCACTATCGCAAAGGTCAGCGGGCCGCTGAAGCTGCTGTGGCGGCGCGGCATTTTAAAGCCGCCGTGTTTGTCCGCAGGCGACTGGCCGTTTGTCTGTTGTGCCATGATGTTCTCCTATCTGCCGCTGCTCCGGCACAGCAGCTCAAAAACCTCCGCGAGCGGCATGGTGAGGCTTTACGCATGTGCCGGGCTGCCATCGTTTCAGGCGGACGGCACGCCGCGTTGCCAAGAGCGCCGCACTGCGGCGGCGTTCTCTGCCTTTATCAGTATTCCAGATATATGTCCGCGCCCAGTGAGCGCAGGCGCATATCAAAGCGCTCATACCCGCGGGTGATATGCCCGTCATCGCATATTACGGTCTCTCCGTCAGCTGAAAGTCCCGCAACTATCATGGCGGCACCGCCCCGCAGATCCGTAGCTGTCAGCGCCGTACCATGGAGGCAGTCTACCCCCCATATCTCGGCTGTCTTGCCGGAGGTGCTTATATCCGCCCCAAGGCGGCGCAGCTCAGGCACCTGGCGGTAACGGCTTTCAAAAATGTTCTCCGTTATCACGGTCCTGCCGCTGGCTTTCAGCAGCGCTGCCATCAAAACCGGCTGGGCATCGGTTGGAAAACCCGGATATGGAGCTGTGGAGACCTCTCCCACACCATACAGATTTCCGCTGGATATCAGCCTTACGCTGCGATTGCTGCTTATTATATCACAGCCGGCCTGATTTAGGAAGTGTAGAACCGTAGAAAATTGCCGGGGGTCCACCCCGCGCATTTCAATATTGCCTCCGGCCGCGGCTGCGGCACAGGCTATGGTAGATGCCACTATTCTGTCCGGAATAATGCGAAAGGCCACATAGCTCCCCCGCTCAAAGC
>CAYFSB010000084.1:6800-7015 GCA_964345655.1 uncultured Oscillospiraceae bacterium | reverse complement strand
GCTGGTCATGGTGGGGGATGCACTGGCTGATACTCAGGACGTGCCTGTACTAACAGAGGGCGACAGTGCCGCGGTACTTGTTCCAACGCCGGAGGTGACCGGGAGTACAGGCGGCGAGGAAGCGGTAGTGGTCGCGGCGGAGACAGAGGACAATGTCGTTCCGTACGAACTTGATGAGCCGCTGGCGACTATTGACAATGCCGAAAACGGCGGGC
>CAYFSB010000084.1:0-6790 GCA_964345655.1 uncultured Oscillospiraceae bacterium | reverse complement strand
GGTGTCCATCACATCTGCCCAGACAGGTGAGCTGAAGGATGGGGACGGCTATACCTTTACCGTGTCGGTGGCGGACAGCGATCTGCAGTCGCTGCCAAATATTACTCCCGGCGATAAGCTTACCATTAAGCTTCCGCCTTTTCTCACAGCTGAGGACATGGACAAGGTCCTCAGCGACTGCTTTATATATTTTGAGCGTAACTACACCTACGACAGGACAACAAACACTCTTACCCTGACATTTAAACCTAATACAAATGGCGTATGGGTCAACGTGCAGTTCAGCATGACAATGACTGTCAGCACCATCGGCTATGACGGGGACGGCAGCAGCGTTGTGGAGATAGGTCTGGGTGATGTGGTTACAGGGCAGAAGCCAGTATCAGTTGATACCGGCACCGGTACAGGCACCGGCACCGGCGGCGGAGAAGCACAGACTGAGCCATATCTCAAAAAGAATATATGGAGCAACTACAAGCTCTCTAAATACGCAGTCGGCACCGAGAGCTATGTCATGCGTGACCCGGATAAGCCGATTGGTTATTGCATTGCTTTCGGCGTGAATAAGAATTACAGCGGCTCTGCAGTTTTGACGGACACCATGAGCGGGGGCAGCCTTACGCTGTGCGACATTGAAGGGAATGTGGACGCGGCCATGAACGCCTGCTTCAGCCTGTATATCAGCGGCACGAAGCTTACGCCAAGTTCAGTGACCAATAATGAAATAGTATATGACACCACAGAGCTTGGTACTATCACCATCAGCAGGACAGATACGGGCTTTCAGCTGGTATGTACAAATAATTCGGTAACCAACCAGAACATTACAGCGGTTGTGGATATGGCGCTCAGGTATTATGGGAAAGTGACAGGGGACGAAAATGATATAAACAACTACGTGACCCTTGCCATTAATGATAAACATATAGGCTCCTCCGGCCAGTCCATGCGCAGATATGACAACCAGGGCCTTGTTATAACAAAGAGTATAATTTCAAACGGGAAAAGTGTGGAAAAGCTGGACCTGGCGGATGGACAGAATGAGATAACCTTCCGCATAACCCTCACCCAGTACGGCACTGGCAGTCTGTATAGTGCGGGAGATATTATAAACTACGACCTGCTGTCCGACTGCTTTACCTATAATGCGAGTAAGGTTACGATACAGACTGGAGCGCCATTTTCTCTGGACCCGGACGCGGCAAACGACCACAAGATTAATATAATAACCAACGGCCAACCCATTATATCCGGCGTCTATACCATTGAGTTCACGGTGGGTATTGACCAAACAAAGCTTGATTACGGCAAAACCGCCACAAATACTGTGGGCAATACCGTAACTATCCGCCGCCCGGCGAAGATCACCATAAATAAAACCTGGGCAGGGGAAAACGTGGATAAGGGCAAAGGCGCGTCCTTTGGCCTGTACAAGGGGAGCACCCTTATATCCACCAGCGGCGAAATGTCCACAGGGGACAGCTATACCCTGTATATCAACGCGGATAAGCTTACGGCCGGTGAAAACACATACATCCTGAGAGAGACAGTGGATGAGGCCAGCGGCTACATGTCTGCGGCAGACAGGAGCGTCGTGATAAATAAGGACGGAGAAGGAAACGTCACCATCGTCTCCGTCGAAAAAGATCAATACAACAGTGGCGCTGTTATTCTGGCGGTAGAGAATACTCCGGATTCAGGTCTTGGCTCGCTGACCTTCAAAAAATACGGCGGCAGTGCGGTAGCGGCAAATCTGCTGGACGGTGGCAGCTATGAGCTGTACAGAGTTGGCGATACGGATACCTTGATTGAAACATTCACCACTGTAAACGGCGAAAAAGTGTTCAATAATTTGCCCTATGGCAGTTATTACGTAAAGGAGATCACCGCGCCGGAGGGATATATACTTGATGGTACGGGCCAGAAAGCTGCTGTGGAGCTGAAAAAGACCGCGCCCCATCAGAATTTGAGCCTTATTAATACGCTATACCAGAGCGGCAAAATCAGCGTTTTAAAGAAGGATGACCACAACAGTCCGCTCACCGGTGTGAGTTTTACCCTGACCAATTCTGCGGGGCAGACCCTCAATGCTGCCACAGGCAGCGACGGAACAGTCAGCTTTACAGGCCTTACCGCAGGCGTGTACAGCATAACAGAGAAACTGAACGAGGGATATTCCGGCTTCACAGGCCCGGTGGTGGTGACAATAAACACCTCCGGTGAAGTGAAGGAGATTACCGCCCAGAAGGGCGTGACAGTGGCGGGCAGCACCATAAGCATCAACTGGGCCAACGTCCAGCTCCTGGGCAGCATCAGCCTCACAAAGTACGGCGCCAGTACGGAGACACCCTTAAAGGACGCCCAGTTCAAGCTGTACCAAAACGGAGCGGAGCTGCGCAGCGGGAGCACCGATGAAAACGGTGTTCTGACCTTTACCGGCCTTCCCTATGGAAAATACACCCTTAAGGAGACAGCCGCGCCGGAGGGATATGTGATATCCGCAGCTTTGGCGGCGGGAGTGGAGCTTACCATATCCGCTGCAAGCCCTAATCTGACGCTGAACTATCTGAACTCAACCCAAAAGGGAAGCATAAGCGTAACGAAGACCAATGAGGGCGGCACGGCGCTGGCCGGGGCGGTATTTGGCCTGTACAGCGATGAAAACGCCCAGACTCTTATTGAGCAGAAGAGCGTAAACAGCAGCGGTACCTGTGTGTTTTCAAACCTTGAGGCAGGAACTTATTATGTGAAGGAGCTCACCGCCCCCGCAGGTTATCAGCTCAATTCCACAATATATAAGTATAATGTTGGCGTCAGAGAAGAGGATTCAACTGACGCTCTTGTGTGGTCATACAGCGAAACCGTAAAGGACGCAAAGCGGCTGTATGATCTAAAGGTGACCAAGACTGCCGAAAACGGCACGACGCCGCTTGCCGGCGCGGAGTTTACGCTCAGCGGAAACGGGATCACGACCCAGACCGCCGTGACCGGAGCGACCGGAACAGTCACTTTTACCGGCTTGCCCTTCGGCACTTATACCCTGAAAGAGACCAAGGCCCCGGCAGGCTACGCGCTGGCCGCGGAGAAAACCATAAAGATAGACGGCAATAACACCCCAGGTGTATATACCGCCGGTTATGTGGTAGACGGCGGAGTGATATCTGATACAAGCACATTGCTTACGGTGTTAAAGGTAGATGATTAGAACTCCGGAAAGGGCCTGCCCGGCGCAAAATTCAGGATAAAGTCCGGGGGGCAGTATTTGACCGCCTCCGGCGAGAATGGCGCGTATACCTGCACAGGCGTTGACGATACCGGTACGGAATTTGTAACCGGGGATGCGGGCACCTTTACACTGGCGTATATCCCCATGGGCAACTACACTCTTGTGGAGACCGGAGCGCCTGAGGGCTATATTATTTCCACGGAAAATAAGGCGTTTTCCATAATAAACGCAGCGTCGTCCGTGAACGTGGGCAATACCCAGATAAAATCCACAATGAAGCTTGTAAAGACCGACGAATACGGCAAGCTCCTTGAGGGCGTGGGCTTTACTCTGCGCACTGCGGCGGGCTATGTGACGGCCAGCGGCAGCAAGGGCGTATATTCCTATACCGGCCTTGCGGCAGAGGGCACGGTATTCCTCACCGGCGCTGACGGCAGCTTTACCGTGAGCGGGCTGCTCTGGGGAGCTTACACTGCGGACGAGGTGGAGACCACTACTCCCGCGGGGCTGCGGCCGGTAAAGGGCGTGGAGTTTTCCGTCACGGCGAACGAACACCAGAAGACCGTGACGATCCCCGTGCAAAACCTGCGCATACTGGGCGATGTGCAGTTCAGCAAGCTTGACAGTAAGGGCGCGGCTCTGCCCGGCGCGGTGTTCAGGCTGGAGCTTATAAGCGGCACGAACTATTCCTCAGCCGAGGTCAGATATGCGGTGTCGGGCCAGGACGGGTTGGTCAGCTTTACCAATGTGCCCTATGGTGTGTATAAGGTGAGCGAATATCTGGCACCCTATGGCAAGGTGCTGAGCACGGATGAATACTATGTCTCCGTTGGCGGCGCGGTATATACCGGAGCTTTGCCTGAGCTGCCTGCCTCGTGGACAAATGAGGACAGGCTTCTGACTGTCACTGTGAAGAAACAGAGCACAGACGGAAAGCCACTTGTGGGCGCGGTATACAGTATCACCGACCAGGCCGGGAACGCGATAAACAGTGAGGACGACAAGGTTCAAAACGTTGTGCTGACGGTGAATTCCATCGATGGCGAGAGCTTACAGCTCCCTGTGGGCGTATACTTCATCACCGAGACAAAAGCCCCCGCAAACTATGTGCTGGACGAGACGCCTGTGCGTTTTGAGGTGACGGAAAACGGCCCCAATGTGATAGTCATGAAAAACGCCCCGTTTACCGGCAGCGTCACTATAAGCAAGACCGACAAGTATGGAGAGCCGCTCTCCGGCGCTGAATTCAGGATATACGCCAAGGCGGAATATGCGGAAAAGGGCAGCTCTGCCACAGCGCTGTATACGGTCAGCACAAACAATGACGGTACTCTAACGATAGAGGGCGTCCCCAGCGGAGAATACGCGGCGGTGGAGACAAAGGCTCCCGCGGGATATGAGCTGAATCAGGAGGCCCAGTATTTCTCCATCGGCAACATAGCCGGCGCGGAGGCCCATGCCGGACTCAGCTTTACAAACGAAAAATCCAGATATGTAATAGTTATAAGCAAAGAGGATATCGAGCAGCCCGGAAAGCTTTTGCCCGGTGCGCGCTTTGCGGTGTCAGGCCCTGTTTCGCTTGCGAGAGACGCTGCCCCGGCAGGCTTTTATGCTGAGGTAGTGACCGGTGAGGACGGCACTGTGACTGTGGAGGTTCCGGCTCTCGGCACGTATAATATCGTGGAGATCGGCGCGTCTGAGGGCTATACCATAGACCCCAATGTGTATCAGGCATCCGTCACCGCCCACACGCCGGTGGGCGCTGCGGCGGCAGCCGCCTTTAAATCGGAGGATTATCCCACAAGGGTAAAGCTCGGCAAGGTGGACGAGAACGGAGACGTCCTTGAGGGGGCGGTGTTCCAGCTGTACAGCGGCGGCCAGAGCGTGAGCTTCACCACAACCGGCGACGGAGTATATACGTATGCGCCCGGCGAAGAGCTTACGGAAATAACAGCCGGCAGCGCGGAGATAGTTGGCCTCCCGGCAGGAGACTATGTGCTGCGGGAGACGGTCGCTCCGGACAACTACATGGCCTTGGGCGACATAGCGTTTACAGTTGCGGATTCATATTATGACGAGTCCATTGAGCTGACAGTCCAGAACATACCATATACCAGAGGAGTGGCGGTCTGCAAGGAGGATGAAGACGGCATCCGGCTAAAGGGCGCGGAGTTTACCTTATATGATGCAAATGAAAATGCGCTTATGACCGTGACCACCGCCGCGTCGGGCTACGGGCTGTTTCCATCACTTTTGGCAGGCAGCTATGTGATAAGGGAGACGGCTGCACCTGAGGGATATCAGACGGTCACGGAGGAATTTGCCTTTACAATAGACGGCGATGGCCTGCTCCAGAGCGACAGCGTTTTTGCCCGCTATGGCGGAGAGGATGCTCCCTTCTATGTACTGACCGTGGTGGATAAGCTTAACGTACATCCCATGCAGGTGCATAAGGTAAGCGCCATGAACGGAGCCGACCTTGAGGGAGCTGTGTTCAGAATCATCGGCAGCGGCATAAATGCCGTATATACCACCGGCGTGAACGGGCTTACCGAACTGATAAGCCTGCCTGTGGGAGAATATATGCTCACCGAGCTGAAGGCGCCCGACGGCTATGCCGGCGAGGGCCTGGGCCACCACGTCGCTGTCACCGCGGACGGGATAAGCATAGACGGTGAGCCACTGGATGGGGACAGCGTGTTCACTGTGGAAAACAGCCCCTTAAGCTTCAGACTCAGGCTTGTAAAGCATGACGAGACAACCGGCGCGCCTCTCTCCGGCGCTGCCTTTACAGTCACTGGTGTTGACGGGGAAAAATATGCCCTTCTCACAGACGACAGCGGCTTTACCAATGTTATTGAGCTGAAGCCCGGCACATACGCCGTCACCGAGAGCGTGGCGCCCGGAGGCTATAACGTCCCGCTGACCGGCTGGAGCTTTACCGTGGCAGAGGGCAGCATGACTGTCGAAAACGTCACCGGAAATATGGCAGGCTGCGGATTTGAAAACGGAACTCTGACGCTGACGCTTTTGAATAAGCGGACCACCGGAGAACTGCTCATATATAAATATGATGCGGACGATGAGGCGAAGCCGCTTTCAGGCGCGCAGTTCAAGGTGATGGACGCGAAGAATGACCAACTTTGGTTTACCGTGAGAAACGGCGTCTACACTGTCTCTGACAAAGCATCTGCCGGCGCCGGAAATGTGCTCACAACCAATGCCATGGGCCAGGCACTGCTGCAAAACCTGAACTTTGGCAGTTATACCGTGTATGAGCTGACCGCTCCCGAGGGCTATAAAGCCGAGGGCGAGGGCCTGTCGGTAAAGCTCACCGAGCAGGATGAGACTCTTGCGCTTAAGGTGCCAAACGAGAGACTTATGCGCACAGTCACCGTCGTAAAGCAGAGTGACGGCGATACGCCGGTAAACCTTATCGGCGCTGTGTTTACACTGTATTCCGTTTCGGAGGACGGCGGCAGGACCTTCGTGTCCGAGGCCACTACACTGTATGACGGCAAGGCCTCTTTTACTGTGCCCTATGGGGACTATATCATTGTGGAG
>CAYFSB010000083.1:6769-7048 GCA_964345655.1 uncultured Oscillospiraceae bacterium | reverse complement strand
GGCGGAGCAGGTGAAGGAAGCAGTCGCGCAGCCCACAGAGCGCCGAGGTCTGTACACCGACTATCTCGGCGAGCTTTGCGAAAGCGGCGAAACTCAGCTTCTGACGACAGACCCGGAGGCCCCGCGAATGCATAGCAAGGACGGCTTTCATTGCAGCTACAATGTCCAAACAGCGGTAGATGCAGGTAGTCACTTAATCGCGGAGTATGAAGTGACCAATCACAATACCGACCAAGGCTTACTGTATCAAATGACTGAGCAGACCAAGGAAATGCTTGA
>CAYFSB010000083.1:4486-6759 GCA_964345655.1 uncultured Oscillospiraceae bacterium | reverse complement strand
GCATCTCGGCGTTGGCCGTATACATCTGGAGCTGTCTGGCTTCCTCGCGTCCCTTGGCAAGCCCCGCATAAGCGAGCTTCTTTTGCACAAGCAGACCGGAATACTCCGCTTGCAGGCTCTTGACAGTGGGCAGCTTTTTCAGCGCCAGCTCGTCAAACGCTTTCTTCGCCGCCTTGTGGATGATGATGTCACTCTTAAGTATGACAAGACTGAACGGATATATGCGATAGAATATATTGAAGCGGAAATCACTGAGGAAGAAAAGAACTCCACAAAGTCTGAAGACATTCAGAAATGCCTGCACGCAGGAGTGCTACCGCAGTGCTATGAAAATGCCGGGGTAATAGTGGAATTACATGAGCGCTCAGCCGACAGCTGCTTTATACGCAATGCTGACGACACGGCGACCTGTCCGATGGGACAACGGCTTGCAAGGCTGAAAACAAGAGGGCAAAACACAATCTACGCAAGCAAAGATGCCTGCAGGCAGTGCAAAAACCGGTGTACCTCATCGCAAAGTCACAAGACGGTGAGCTTCGGACCGGAGACCGACTGCATTCCGGTGAAAATGTACGGTGACGCTAAGAAGCTTCAGCAGATCCCGCCGGATGCGAGGATTAGTCCGAACAACCACACGCTGGATCGGACGGGTTATGTGGCAAGGCAGGTAATCATTCACATCAAAGAGGACAAAGAAAAACTGAAGACACGAATGTGCACGGTTGAGCACCCGTTCGGCACAGTGAAGTGGTATGACGGAGCATATTATTTCCTGTGCAGGGGGAGGGAAAAAGTAAGCGCCGAGATGGGGCTAAGCTTTCTGGCGTACAACTTAAGGCGAGCGATAACGCTCGTCGGAGTCCCTGCGCTCATAGCGGGGATAAAGGGATAGGGATATCTCTTTTCTTTCACTATTTCGAACCAAAAAGGCCTATATAACGCTAAAAACTCGCTAAATTAGCGAGTTTTTAGACAAATTGTGGCGGAGAGTAAGGGATTCGAACCCCTGTGGCGTTGCCGCCTAACGGTTTTCAAGACCGCCCCGTTATGACCGCTTCGGTAACTCTCCATATTAATTTTTAAAGAAATTTCCCCTGTGGGTACAGGGGAAATTTCTTGGCGCAGAAGGAGGGATTTGAACCCTCGCGCGGTTTTTAAGCGCCTACTCCCTTAGCAGGGGAGCCCCTTCGGCCTCTTGGGTACTTCTGCATGCCGACGTTGCTAAAGTATGATAGCACAGCGTTTTTCCGTTGTCAAGCTTTTCGTGGCTGTCCGCCGGTGATTTTGGCCAACAATCCTCCGGCAGTTCAGGAAAAGGTGATCATATCTATTTCCCTACGCAAAAACGTCTGAATATTCCGTCAGTCACATCCTCGCGCACTGTGCGCCCGGTCAGCTCCCCAAGAGCCGCCATGGCCCCCTCGGTCTCTGTCAGCACAATGTCCGGCGTCATGCCGGCCTCCATGGCCTCCAGCGCAGCACGCATATAATCACAGGCGCGCCCAATGGCCTCGGCCTGTCTGACGTTGGTGAGTATCTCCCCGGCTGGTACCGAGGGCAGCGGAAACATGGCCGCAATTACCCGCTCCAGCTCATCAAGCCCCTCCCCTGTCACAGCGCTGACGGACACTGTGGGCAGCTTTGTGCTGACCTCTGGTGCAAATCCGTCCAGATCATTTTTAGACAGAACTACAAGGCCATGAGGCGCCCGCTCCGCGGCGGAGATGATCTCCGCGTCCTGTTCCGTATACTGGGCGCTGCCGTCCACCACAGCCAACACGAGCTGGGCACTGTCCAGTGCAGCGCGGCTTCTCTCCACACCGAGCCGCTCTATCTCATCCCCGGTCTCCCGTATTCCGGCGGTATCTATCAGCCGCAGGCACACGCCTCCCAACCTGAGCTTTTCCTCAATGGTATCTCTGGTGGTGCCCGGTATACTGGTGACAATGGCCCGGTCATAGCCCAAAAGGGCATTGAGGAGCGAGCTCTTCCCGGCGTTCGGCCGACCCGCTATGGCGGCAGGAATGCCTGAGTTCATAAGCCTGCCCCGGTCAAAGGTGGCAAGCAGCGCCTGAAGCTGCCCAAGTGCGGCCTTCAATGTGTCCCGGTATTTTTCAAGCCGGAACTGCTCAATATCCTCATCCGGATAATCCAGCACCGCATGATAATGGGAGCTGATATCACCAAGGGATGAATAGATAAGCCCTATTCTGCTGTCGATGGCGCCTGAGAGCTGGCCCGCCGCATTCTTTACAGCCTCCACGGTCTCCGCG
>CAYFSB010000083.1:0-4476 GCA_964345655.1 uncultured Oscillospiraceae bacterium | reverse complement strand
GTCTATGATGTCGGCCACGGCCTCAGCCGAGCACAGCTCCATCTTGCCATTTAAAAAGGCGCGCTTTGTAAATTCACCCGGCCCGGCCTGCCTGGCGCCAAGCGCAAACAGCTCCTCCAGCGCGGCCCTGAGCATAACCGGCGAACCGTGACACTGAAACTCCGCCGTGTCCTCACCGGTATAGCTGTGTGGTGCTCTGCTGACAGTGCAGAGGCAGACATCCAAAAGCTCCCCTGCTCTGCTGCAAAGTCTGCCGTACACCAGCTTTCTGTCCTCCTTTGAGGACATACTGCCCCCTCCGGCGGGATGAAAAAGCGCATCCGTCATGGACAGGGCCTCCGGCCCGGAAAGCCTGATTATTCCGATTGCGGCCACCTGTGCGCCGGTGGCTATGGCGGCTATGGTGTCTGACATAATATGCTCCGTTCCCGTCACATTTTTTCCAGAAGCTCCGGCAGCTCCGCCGGAGCGCCGATCGATACTGCCGGCGGCTCAGCCCTGCCAAAGCCGTAGGCGGCGTGGATAAACGCGCTGCCCGCCTCAGCAGCGCTGCGCTGGTCAAAAACCGTGTCTCCCACATATACAGGCCTGTGAATATCGTTTCTGCGACAGATAAGGCGGATATTTTCAGCCTTTGAAAGCCCCGTATCGCCCTCACAGGCAATATCGCTTATATATTCTCCCAGCCCTGAAAAGCTGAGAAAGCTCTCTATATACCCGCTCTGGCAGTTGCTTACGATAAAGAGCCCCGTCTCTTTGGACATACGCCTCAGCATATCTCCAACCCCGTCATAAACCTGCGCTCCGCCTTTAGCCAGATAGTCCGGCTCATCCTTAAGGCACATTGCGCATACATCCTCCGCCTTGCGGCCGTACTGTATGAAAAGCGTCTCCGCGATCTCCCGGAAAGTGAGGCCCATAATGCCCCTTACATCCTCAGGGGTAAATTGGCCTGCCTGACCGAAGTGCTTTTCGAGGCTCCTGTTCCAGCTCTCTGCCACGCCGCTGCAGGAGTCCCACAGGGTGCCGTCCAAATCAAAAATCACACCGTCGTATTTCATAGCTCTCTCTCCACAACATGTCCCGCCTGAGCGAGTTGCAGGCGTGCGGGACAGCCAAAGGGGCCTCAGCAAAACGCCCTGTGACTCTGAGCGCAGCGGAGGCGCTTATAAAACACGGTGTACCGCTGTTTTAAAGCAACTCCGGACTGTTTCAGCCCTCAGAATGACCGCATGAGCGTTTTGCCGCAGCCCCTTTGACAAATCCTAATTTCAGTTTCAGAACTGCTTTTCAGTTCTGGCCATCTTTGCCGCCTTTTCATCCAGCCGCTCAGAGACAAAATAGCTCAGAGACAGAAGGCTGTCAGAGAAGTGCACGTTCTCAACGATGGTAGTGCTGTTAGGCTCGGTAAGCTCCACATTTGTGAAGTTCCATATAGCCTCAACACCGTTTTCAATAAGTGTGTATGTAACCGGCACCGCCGCTTCCTTGGGTACGGAAAGCACCGCCACGTCTACAGGGTTTTCCCTGAGGTAGCTGCTCAGCTCATCCATGGAATATATGGACACACCCTTGAAATTGGTGCCGATAATCTCCGGCTTCACATCAAAGGCGCACTTGAGGTTAAAGCCCCACTCGCTGAAGCAGAAGTTGTCCATAAGGGCGTGACCTATATTGCCGACGCCTATGAGTATGGCGGAAAAGCCCCGGTCCATGCCGAGGATCGCGGCGATCTGGGTCCTCAGCGCCGGGACATTATATCCGTATCCCTGCTGTCCAAATTCGCCAAAGCAACTGAAGTCCTGACGGATCTGTGAGGGCGTCAGGCCAAGCTGTTGTCCCAGTTCAAAAGAGGAAATGCGGCTCACACCGCTGTCGGTCAATTCGTCCAGCTTGCGCAGATACCTGGGCAAACGACGTATGACGTTGTTAGAAACCTTAACTCGCTTCACTGCTTATCTCTCCTTGTATGCTGCTGTGGAAATGCAAATTCCACACGAATTATATACCATTTGTGAATTATAGCATACATATTTGACAAATGCCTTTTTTTACAAGATAATTTGTTTATTATAGCATACATATTTTTGACTTTCAAGACAAATACAAGGAAAAAATATTTAAACTTCAAAAATCAAATATAATTTCATTTTATTTCAGGCTGCTTAAAAATGAGTCAAGCTGCTCCTGACTGCATCCTGCAAGGCATAATGTGCCGTTTGCCGGGTCTGTATAATACAGTACGCCCTGATAGACATACAGATATACCTGAAAATCTTCCGTCTCTCCGGATACTGTCAAAACATAGTCCGGCAGCGAATCGATTTCATCCTCTTCCAGAGAACCGTCCTTTCCGGACAGCAGCGCTGACAGCGTTTCCCAGTCCCCGGCGTTGCTGAGCTCATAGCATTTCTGGCATGTTCCCGCGGCGCTTGCCGTACCCAGCCCATTTACCTCCTGGCTGGCCTTGTCTTGCGCCATATCCCCAGACTCATCGGCGGCAGCTTCATTTGAATACGCATACGCTGCGGGCTTCTCCGCCTGCGCTTCGGCCTCGTACTGGGCAGCTCTTGGCTGGGCCGCCTCTGTGGCGTCCTCCTCTTTGGATGCGTCAGCGGTAGAAGCATAAGATACCGCTGTTTTGCTCTCTATAAGCGGCTTCATCGCAAAGGCAGCTGCTATGACCACTCCAAAGCAGGCAGCGGCAGCAAGGATAGTTTTCAGATGTTTTGAGCGGCGGCGGCTGTTGTTTTTCTGTATCTGTGCCCTTCTCAGCCCGGACATGATGTTCTCGCTCAGTCCCTCCGGCGGCTCCTCCAGGTCTGCGGCGACAGTCTCCGATATTCCGGAGAAGGCCGCGTACAACGCGGCGCAGTCCCTGCAGGTCTTCAGGTACTCCGCCAGGTCAGCGCGGGCAGTCTCCTCCAATTCTCCGTCCAGCATCTGGCTCATCATTTCCTGGTATTTATCACACTCACTCATGGCGTTCACCTCCCCCCTGTTTGCTTGACGAGACACATTCCGGAATGTTCCCGTCGGAGAGAAGAAATGCGCATAGCTTTTTTCTCGCTCTGAAAATGCGGGACTTGACCGTCCCCTCCTCTATGTCCAGCGCCTGAGATATCTCCTCATAGCTCAGCCCCTGTATCTCTCTGAGCAGCAATATCTGTCTCTGTTGTTCCGGAAGCAGCTCAAGCCCTCTGCGCACTGCGTCTCTCGTGAGCTTTCGCTCCAGCAGCGCCTCCGGAGACTGACTGTCATCGGGGATGTCAAGCTGCACGTCCTCCCCGTCGTCGTCATCCACCGACAGGGACACTGTCGGGCGGCGGCTCCGGCGGCGGAGAAAATCAAGGCAGACATTTGACACTATTCTGTAAAGCCATACAGAAAACTTGCTGTCGCCTCTAAAGCCAGGCAGCGAGTTGTAGGCCTTTATAAACGCCTCCTGTGCCATATCTGCGGCGTCCTCAGGGTTCCCGGTCATGCGCAGAGCGAGATTATAAACATTCTTTTCGTACTCTTTGACCAGCACTTCATAAGAATCCATATCCCCGTTCTGTATGCGCTCTATCACCTGCATCTCCTGTTCACGTGTCACATAATCACTCCTTTTCAGGCTGAACCGCACAGTAATATAAGTGTGCGCAGGCCTATGAAAGGTCGCGCTTTATTCCCTCGACAATATGCCGCAGCTCATCCAGAGTCTCCACATGTACAAGCTGCTGCCTGTAATATCCTCCATATGGCACGCCGTGCAGATACCATGGCACATGATGCCGGGCCTCAAGACAGGCTGTATGCTCCCCGCTCACAGCCGCCAGCGCCTCAATCTGCCCCAGTGCCGTGTCCATCCGCTCCCTGAGCGGCGGCAGCTCCGGCTGTGGGCGGCCCGCAATAACAGCGTTTGCCTGCTGGAACAGCCATGGGTTTCCAAATGTGCCCCGGCCGGCCATGGCAAGGTCGCAGCCGGTATAGCGCAGTATATGCTCCGCGTCATCGCCCGTAAAAATGTCGCCGTTTGCAATCACGGGGATGCTCACCGCCTGCTTTACCTCCCGGATTATATCCCAGTCCGCTCTGCCGGAATACATCTGAACTCTCGTGCGCCCGTGTACCGCTATGGCCGCAGCGCCGGAGTCCTGGCAAATTTTGGCAAATTCCACGGCGTTCACGCTGCCGCCGTCCCATCCCTTGCGAAACTTCACCGTCACAGGGGCGCTGACGGCTGCGCTGACTGCCCTTATTATCTCCCCTGCCAGGGCAGGATTGCGCATAAGGGCGGAGCCGTCCCCGGATTTGACCACCTTGCCCACCGGGCAGCCCATGTTTATGTCAAGAATATCCGCTCCTGATATCTCCAATGCCAGTCCCGCCGCCTCGGCCATGACCTGCGGCTCGTGGCCGAATATCTGGGCCGCGCAGGGATGTTCTCCCTCCGGAACGTATAACAGCGCTCTGGTCTTCTCATCCTTATAT
>CAYFSB010000082.1:2711-7101 GCA_964345655.1 uncultured Oscillospiraceae bacterium | reverse complement strand
CATACCGGTCCACTGGGGCCAGGAGACTATAACGGTGGCGCCCCATGCGACCAGATCCTGCAGAGCAGCGGTCATCTCGGCGGCGTCGGAAGACGTGGTGATCTTGTACTCAAGGTTGTTGTCCTTGCAGTACTTCTCTGCATAGTAGGCAACGCCTGCGACCCAACCATGGGTCACATCGGGAGCGGCAATGCCGACCTTGACAGTGGCGGCGGCTTCGGCAGTTGCCTCAGCGGGCGCCTCAGTAGCTGCTGCGGGCTCTTCGGTCTTCGTGCCGCATGCGGCAAGAGCGAATACCATCACGAGTGCGAGCATCAGTGCGATGATTTTTTTCATTTTATCATCCTCCATTTTATTTTGTTCATCGGCTTTCTGCCGGTGAAGCACAAGCTAAAAGTTGTGGAATATAGGCAAATTGCCCGGTAAAACCAACTATTTTAATAGTTTTTATCCGTGCTTTTAAGGCATATTCCACAATTTTGACCTTATAATAGCATAATCCAACTGATGTGTCAATACTTTGTCCTAATGGATGGTATCGATTTAAAGAGTAAAAGCAGCCCCTCCGGAATATTGGCCTTGTGGCCGCGCCGGAGGGGCTGTCAAATTCTATTTGGATACAAGGGCTGCGGTCTACTCGCCCTGAAGCTGATTTACCTTCACCAGCACCTTTTCCACCCGGCGGCCATCTATCTCCAGAACAGTCACATCCAGATTTTCATAGCTGAAGCTGTCTCCCACCTTGGGGTAAGCGCCGAAGCTCTCAACCGTCCAGCCGCCCACTGTTCCGCTCTCAGCGTCGAAGCTCTCCTCGTCTATACCCATAAGCTCAAGGAAATCCGTTATCACCATGTCGCCGTCCAGCTCATACTCTCCGTCCTCGCGGCGGGTGACCTCGTGCTCCACAGTGTCGGTCTCATCCCATATCTCGCCCACTATCTGTTCCAGCACGTCCTCCATGGACAGTACACCCAGGGTCCCGCCGTATTCATCGGAGACTATGGCCAGGTGCTGCCGCGCTTTTTTGAGCTGGTTCAGCACTGCTGGAAGCTTCATGGTCTTATAAACATAGCAGGGCGGCATAAGCAGCTTTCTGATATCCGCGTGGCCGTCGTCAGTCATGGCCTTGAGGAAATGATTCAGATACAGCACACCTATAATGTTGTCAACGCTGTCCTCATACACCGGCAGCCTTGAAAACGGCGCCTGCTCTATGATCGACAGTATCTCCTCCCAGTCGTCGTCTATGTCTATGGCCTGCACGTCGACTCTGGCGGTCATGACCTCAAAGGCCGATATCTCGGAGAAATCTATGGCAGCCTGCAAAAGCTCCGACTGATCCTCATCCAGCACGGCCTCATCCTCGGCCGTCTCAATGATGGACTGAAGCTCCTCTACCGCCTCGTCCTGCTCATCGTCCCCCTCGCCTTTCATGCCGCGGGTCAAAAGCCATATGGTTTTCACCACCAGCCACAGCAGCGGCTTTAATATCACCATCAGCGCCCTTATGGGCCAGGCGTTGCGTACAGCTGTGCAGTTGGCGTTTTTCTTGGCGCTTATTTTAGGCATGGTCTCGCCGAAGACGATGACCAGAAGGGTTATTATAACGGTTGCAAGCCAGGCATAGTTATCGCTTTGAGTGAGCATGATGACCAGAACCGAGCCCAGTGAGGAGGCCGCAATATTCACAAGGTTATTGCCTATGAGAATTGCGCCCAGCGCATCGTCATAGCGCTCCGTGATCTTAACGGCCGCGCCTGCGGCCTTGGAGCCCTCATCGCGGGCTTTTTCAAGGCGTATGGTATTGCACGAGGAATAGGCCATCTCAGAGGCTGAAAAGAAGGCTGACAGGCAAATGCAGAGCACTATGCCCACAATTACAAAATACAGGCTCACTGTGCCTCGCCCCCTTCCTCAGTTTCGGGGAGGCGGGCAACCCGCAGCTTCAATATGCGGTTGTGTTCCATAGCGGAGACCGTCACCTGAAGGCCGTGGTATCTGAAGCTGTCGCCGGGTCTGGGAATGGCGGAAAACTGCTCATAGGCCCATTCGCCCATGAGTGTATTCACCAGCTCCTCGTTGTCCTCCGGGTCCTCAAAGTCCATGTGCTCGAACACATCGCTCACCGACTCGTCAGCGTCGGCCTCGCACAGGCCCTCGCCCAGATCCACAACGGTCTCCTGGACCACGTCGTCCTCATCCCATATTTCACCCACCAGTTCCTCCAGTATGTCCTCCACCGTAACAATGCCCAGGGTGCCGCCAAAATTGTCCGTCACCACAGCCATGTTCTGCCGGCGTTTGGACATTACAGGCAGGAGCTCGTCGATATTTATGCTCTGGTGGACAAAAAACACCTGATCCATAAGCGGCCGGATGTCCAGATTTTTCCCCAGATGCAGGTAGGCCTTTATATATCTGCGTATCTGCAATACGCCGATTATATTGTCAATGCTGCCTTCATATACAGGAAGGCGGCTGTGATTTTGTGATTTAATAAAGGAGAGTATATCCTCCTGTGAATCGGCAATGTTTATCGCCGCCACATCAACTCTGGGCGTGAGCACACTCTCCACCGTGACCTCTCCGAACTGCAGCGCGGATGAGATAAGCTCTCCCTGCTCCTCGTCCAGACTGCCCTCCTCAGTCATGTCCTCTATTATATCATACAGCTCATCCTCTGTTACGGAGATCTGTGAATCCCCCTTGGTTAGCTTCGCGGCAGCCTGGCCAATGGCTGTCAGCAGTGCGGAGAGCGGGCCGAACAGCTTCATAAAAAAGCACAGCGGCGCCGCGCAGGCCTTGGCAAACTTTTCGCTGTATTTATTGGCAATGCTCTTGGGCAGCATCTCGCCGGCAAAAAACACAACAATCGTCGTTATAATGGTACTTATCGACACCGCGCTTAGCCCCCACCGTTTTGTGACCGCAACGGTGATGATTGAGGCGGTAGTGATATGTACAATGTTTGTGCAGATAAGCAGGGTACTTATGGCCCGGTCAAAATTATCCAGCACATACAGGGCTTTCCTTGCCCTTCCGTCGCCCCTGTCGGCGGCGGTTTTGATTTTAACCCGTGAAGCGGAGGCAAAGGCTGTTTCGGTCACGGCAAAATACGCGGCGCAAAACAGTAATATGACTGCCATTATCCATGGCAATCGACTGCCGTCATCCATTGTAGGACATACAACTCCTTTATAATGAAATTAGGATATAGTATAGCATAGTCCCGGATTGCCGTCAATATTCCCATTGCCCGGCATATGGTAGTTTTTATCAGAAAATCCGGGCATTTCTTTCCGTGGACAGGCCAAATCTCCGCAGGCTGTGGCCTGCGGAGATTTGGAGGTTTCAGCTTACATGATGCACTTTTTGGGGCAGGCCTCTGCGCAGGTGCCGCAGGCAACGCACTTGTCGTAGTCGCAGCTCCAGGACTTGTTGGGTCTGTCCACCTCAATGGCCCCGGCGGGGCACTTCTTGGCGCAAATGCCGCAGTAGACGCACTTGGTCGGGTCGCTGACAGGCTTGCCGTCGTCTCTGGGTGCGAGGGCACAGGCTGGTACAGGCTCTGCGGCCTCGGCGGGAGCAGCGGCGGCCGCGGCCTTTTTCACAGGCGCTTTCTTGACAAAGCTACCCCTGACCAGCAGGTCCTCTTCA
Organism: uncultured Oscillospiraceae bacterium; assembly: GCA_964345655.1. Taxonomy (GTDB): domain Bacteria; phylum Bacillota; class Clostridia; order Oscillospirales; family Oscillospiraceae; genus Limivicinus. Next base: position 3,444 of record CAYFSB010000082.1, on the reverse strand, counting down.
TTTGTGGCCACCATATGGTAGTCGCCGGTAAACTCTATGGCGTGGCGGGAGCAGAAATCTGCGCAGGTGGCACAGAAGGTGCAGGATCCCAGGTTAAAGGTCATGGTGATCTTGTCGCCGTCCTCCACCTTTTCTATGGTGCGGGTTATGGCGTTGCCGGAGCAGACTCGCTCACACATGCCGCAGTTGATGCACAGCTCCGGGTGATACACTATTCTGCCCCGGTAGTTGGGCGCCGCCGGGCTCTCCACGGCGGGATACATGGCGCAGCTCGACTTGCTGAAGAGCTGGGTTATCGCCTCTCTAACAAACGGAAAATCCATTACATCTGCGCCCTCTTTTCCTTCAGAATTTTTGTGGCCAGCGCCAGCCCGTCTATAACGGCCTCAGGCTTCGGCGCACAGCCGGCCACGTCCACATCCACATGCACATACTTGCTCAGAGGTCCGGCCACAGAGTAGCTGCCGCGGAAAACGTTGCCGGACTGGGGGCAGGAGCCCATGGTCACGATGCAGCGGGGTTCCGGTACCTGAGAGATAGCTCTGAGCACGCGGGGCAGGGACTGGCTGGTGACAGGGCCGGTGACGACCACGATGTCCGCGTGGCGGGGGCTGCCCGCCAGTTTAAAGCCAAGACGTTCCGCGTCATAGCGGGGGGTTATCACAGAGACCAGCTCTATATCGCAGCCGTTGCAGGAGCCGGCGTTGATGTGGAAAAGCCAGGGAGATTTCCC
>CAYFSB010000082.1:459-2701 GCA_964345655.1 uncultured Oscillospiraceae bacterium | reverse complement strand
CTTAAACATTTTCGCCCCTCCTTACAGACCGTACCACGCCAGCACCAGGCTCACGAGAGCCAGGCCTGTGACCACGGTCCAGTAGTATTTTAATATCTGCTCTATCTTGAGCCTTGCCGTAACGGCATGGACCAGAGATATGCAGAGAATTGTGACAAGGGCGCAGAGCAGAAACAGCACTATCGCGCTCAGCAGTACGCTCAGCGCTCCGCTCACTCCGGCGGACAGGCCGAATAGCCCTACCAGATTTTCAATGCCTGTGCCGATGCCGCCCAGAAACAGCGCCACAAAAAGGCTTGTAAGGGTCAGCATCTTTATCGCATGGCTGAGTTTGTACACGCCAAGGGGTGCGCCGCTGTACTCAGCCAGCATTCCTTCGCATATCTCGGTCTCCGCCTCGGCCGCGTCAAAGGGGTGGTTGCCTGTCTCGCCGGGGATTACCATGAGCATGGCAATGGCGGCGGGGATCATGCTGGCCTTGAGTATCAGACTGCCGTTGGCCGCCTGATAGGCGACGATATCGGTTATGGAGAAGCTGAGGCCTGTGCCCATTGCGCTGCCTACAGCTTTCGCCACAGCCAGCAGCACCAGAACCAGAGGCAGCTCGCAGGCAATGACTGTCACCATTTCACGGGACAGACCTACCCCGGCATAGGGGGAGCCGGAAGCCGCGCCGCCCAGAATAATCGACAGGGCCGGGATCAGCAGCAGGTAGAGGATGACGATAATATCAGCCATACCGGAGAATGCGCTGAAATTAAAAACGGGTATGAAAAGCTGGATAACCACCAGCGCCGCAAGACCCACCAGAGGTGCCGCAAGAAAGGTAGTCTTGGAAGCGGCCGCGGGAACTATGGTCTCTTTGCCGCAGAGCTTGAAGAAATCGTAGAAGGGCTGCAGCACAGGAGGGCCCACACGCTTCTGCATCTTGGCCACCATCTTCCGGTCAATGCCGCACAGCAGCAGTCCGGAGAGGAAGCAGAACAGGAAGCCGGGGAATATAAGGATGTAACCCAGATAGCGCAGCGCGTCAAAAATCATATCACTCATTATTCCCACCTCCTTAAAGAACTATCAGCATAAAGAGCATGGCCAGCGCAAGGGCGACAATTGCCCACAGGGCATAATCGTTCACAACGCCGCTATGCAGATCGTGCATGAATTTGAAGTAGTGTCTCCAGTTGTGCTTAAAGCCCCAGAACAGGTCTTCGCCGCCCACCTGGGAGTACACGCTCTCTTCACCGCCGAAGAACAGGTCATACTTGGACTCCAGAACAGGAGTCTTGCTGCGGCTCACATTGTCATACTTGCCGGCCACAGCCACAATAGTGACGGCCAGCAGCGCGATGAGCAGGATGCACAGCCAGGACAGAGGACTCCAGCAGCCCACCTCCACAAATGTGATGGCAGGAGCCACAGGGGCCGCCGAACCCATGACGCTCTCGGCATAGCCGGTGCCCATCATGGAGTTAATGTAGTTGCCCACATTGAACGCCGCAGTGGCCGCTGGCTGGGTGAGATACTTGGTGACAAGGTTGGGGAACAGGCCGGTCAGCACGCAGAGCACCGCGAAGATGCCCATTGCAAAGCGCATACCGAAGGGCACTTCCTTCACGCCTTCATACTCCTTGGGCAGCTGGCCGAAGAACACGGACTGGGTGACCTTCACAAAGGAGGCCAGAGTCAGAATGCTTGTCACAAGGGCGATGATCGTGACCAGCAGGTAGCCTATATTGCCGGTCTCCACGGCCTTCAGATAGGTAGCCTGATAGATCATCCACTTGGAGGCAAAGCCGTTAAACGGGGGTATGCCGCTGATGGAGAAGGCGCCTATCATAAACAGGACCGTTGTGTGGGGCATCTTCTTTGACAGGCCGCCCAGCTTGCCCAGATCGGTGGTTCCGGTCTCATGGAGCACAGCGCCGGCCGCAAGGAACAGCAGGCCCTTGAAGAGGGTGTGGTTCATGGCGTGGTACAGGCCCGCGGAGAAGCCCAGCGCGGTGCACAGGCCCACGGCTGTCAGCACATAGCCTATCTGAGAGATGCTGTGGAAGGCCAGCAGACGCTTGAAGTCATGCTGGGCAAGGGCCATTGTGACGCACACGAACATACTGACGGAGCCCACAAATACCAGCAAAAACTGCATGCTGCCGAGACCCATGCTCTGGAACAGGAAATAGGTCAGACGGATGATGCCGTAGATACCGGACTTGGTGAGAACGCCGGATATGAGCACCGAGAT
>CAYFSB010000082.1:0-449 GCA_964345655.1 uncultured Oscillospiraceae bacterium | reverse complement strand
CCGCGCCGTGGGCGTCCGCCGCCAGAGGATGGAAGGGGACGATAAAGGCCTTGGTGCAGAAGCCTATGTACAAAAGCGCAAAGGCCACAATAGTGGAGGTGTTCATGTTACCGGGGATAAGCGCGGACAGCTGGGCAAAGTTCAGGGTGTGGGCCTGAGCATACAGCATTATGGTACCCACCAATATGCAGGTGGAGCCGATGCAGCCCACTACCAGGTACTTGAACGCTGCCTCCAGCGCGCCGTTTGCGGTGTTGCGGAAGGCGGTGAGCGCCACAGCAGCAAAGGTTAGGATCTCAACCATGATGAACATGTTGAACAGATCCCCTGAGAGAACAAGGCCCATAACGCCGCCGGCCAGCATCAGAAACAGAGTGTAATACTGGGGGACGTTATCGTCCCGGCTCATGTACTTAAATGAGTACACGCAGGAGACGAACACCGCGGTT
>CAYFSB010000081.1:789-7156 GCA_964345655.1 uncultured Oscillospiraceae bacterium | reverse complement strand
TTGCTTCGGATGATGTTAAATCAAGCTCGTCCATGTCAACGGTAATGTCGATATATGTATCCGGCTTTTTTCTAACCAACTGAACAACCGTCTCCACGTGACATGTCTTGGGAAACATGTCCACGGCGGAGGCCTGCTTCAGGGTATAGCCATGGGAATTAAAACGCAGGATGTCCCGCGCGAGGGTAGCGGGGTTACAGGACACGTACACTATCCTGTCAGGCTGCATCGAAGCCACAGACTCAATGGCGGCCTCGTCCATGCCCTTTCGGGGAGGGTCAGTCACTATAACGTCAGGCTTAAGTCCCCGCATAGCCAGCTTCTGCGCGGCTTTGGCGGCATCTGCGCATATAAATTCTGCGTTGCTTATGCCATTTCGCGCCGCGTTTTCGGCGGCGTTTTCCACTGCCTGCGGCACAATCTCCGCGCCTATCACTCTTTCCGCCCGCCTTGCAAGGCAGAGGCTTATTGTGCCCGCTCCGCAATACAGGTCGAAGACAAGCTTTGCGGGCTTTGAAAAGGCATACTCTACAGCTTTGTTATATAGCTTTTCGGCCTGCGGTGGATTTATCTGGAAGAACGCCTGCGGCGCTATCTCAAAGTTGAGGTCGCAGAGGCTGTCCCGTACATTGGCATTTCCCCAGAGCGTATAAAAGTCGCCGGAGAGCACGGTGTTTCCGGCTTTTTTATTCACGTTCAGCACAATTCCTGTAAGCTCCGGGCATAAGGCGCGAAGGTGGGCGGTCAAAGGCCCTGTTTTAGTTCCGAACCCGCCCGTCGCCACAATACAGGCCACGGCGTCTTTACCGTTGATGGCCTGACGGCAAAACACATGCCGTACAAGCCCGCTCCGCTTTTTCTCATCATAGGCCGGTATGTGGTTTACTTCCATAAATTCACACACCGCAGCGGCAGCACGCCAGCTAAGCTCACTTTGAATAAGGCATGAGCTTATATGGGTGAGTTCGTGACTGCGCTCTCTATAAAAGCCGCAGCCCGGCTTTCCCTCAAGATCTCCTATGGCAAAAATGGCCTTGTTCCGATACCTCTCCGTCAGGGCACTGCCTGCTATCTCGCTTGCTGTGACAGTCTGCTTTCCAATATGGGTCAGCGCTGAGTTGACCCTGTCCAGCTTAAAACGTAGTTCCTCGTCATAATCCATATGCCAGGTGTCGCAGCCGCCGCATTTCGTAAAGTAGGGACATTTGGGTTCAAGCCTGTGGGGAGAGGGGACAAGGAGCTTTTCACCTCTGGCATATGCGGAGGATGAGAGCACCTTGACTATCCTTATCTCCCAGCGCTCACCTTTTAGGGCGCGCGGCACGAATACAGCCTGACCGTCTATACGGCAGACGCCGTAGCTTTCAGAGGAATAGCCGCTGATTTCAACGGTATATATTTCATTTTTCTTTAAATTATTCATGTATGGAATAATAACACAGTAAAACAGATATGACAATTCCATCCTTCAATTTTTTGCGTGGAAAACTTTTGTTACATATTATTCTGGAAATTTCAAATAATACTCATGCCAAATAATAAGGAGGATGAACATGAAGAAAATAATCGCATGTATTATATCTTTGGTTCTTCTATGCTCCGTTCTCTGCGGCTGCGGGAATGGCCGTATTGAGGACAACAAAGCGACAGCAACTCCATTTATCACAAGCGGAGTGAGCCCCACGGTATCTCCAGCAATCGATAATGGCGTAAGCACCACCGAAAACGGGGGAGTAACTGTAGAAGAACCGAGAAACACCGAGGCAGGATCTAATGCAAAGGGTAATACCACCGTCAGCCCTAGTCCTACCGCAAGCACGATGCCTTAAGCTGATGATCGCAGCGGCGCCGCTCATTACAAGAAATGTGCGGCGTCGATGCTTTTATCGTGAATATTCTTGATTTTGAAATAATTTGGCGTTATCATATATCAAAACAAAGGAGGCAGGTATATGAGCTATATTCCAAGTGTTGAACAGGCAGAGGAGCTTGTAAAAAGATTTAATAAGGATCCCTTCCATATACAGCATGCAGAGACCGTCTCAAAGGTCATGGGCGAATTTGCAAAGGAGTACGACCCTGAAAATGTTGAGTTCTGGTGCGCTGTAGGTATGCTGCATGATATAGACTTTGAACTGTACCCTGAGCAGCATTGTGTCAAAGCAGATGAGATGCTCCATGAATTGGACATTGATGAGGAAATGATACATGCCGTTGTTAGCCACGGCTACGGCATCTGCTCAGATGTGGAACCGACAAAGTATATGGAGAAGGTCCTTTTTGCCACAGACGAGCTGACTGGGCTTGTCGGAGCCGCCGCCCTTATGCGGCCTACCGGCATATCGGATATGGAGACCAAGTCCGTTATGAAGAAATTCAAGGATAAAAAGTTCGCAGCCGGCTGCTCACGCGACATTATAAGCCGCGGAGCGGAAATGCTGGGGATGGAACTCAGCGAGCTTGCAGGGAAAACGCTTGACGCAATGCGCGCCTGATGCTAAGACTGTATTACGCGGATGTGAGCGGGATTAATGCCGGTACGGACGGGTATATTTTGTCTGATTATCGTCTCGACAGGCTTGAATCCGTAAAAAGCGAAAAAATTCGCCGACAGGGGATAGGCGCAGAACTGCTTTTAAATTGCGCGGTGACTGACGTCTGCCCTGATATAAGCCTTCCGCTGGATGTACATATCGGGAAAAACGGGAAACCGTTTCTCCCGGACGGACCGTTTTTCAGCCTGTCCCACAGCGGCAGCATTGCGGCCTGTGCCATTTCTGATGCAGAGCTGGGGCTTGACGTGCAGTTTCTGCACGCATGCAGTGAGGATTTTGTAAAGCGGTTTTTTACTGCCTCGGAGCATGAGCATATAATTAATGCAGATGATAAGGACTATGCTTTTACAATGCTTTGGAGTCTGAAGGAGAGCTATTTGAAAGCCGTAGGAACCGGGCTAAATGAACCCTTGAACTCTTTTTCCATAGTGCCTGGAGAAGTGATAAGGTTTTTTGAAAACTCAGAGCTTGGATTCTGGCACAGCGTTGTTGATGGATTCCATTTTGCCCTGTGCCAGCCCGGAAAATGTCAGCCTGTCCCGGAGCTTATTAAAAAAAAGCTGTTGTGAGAACAACAGCTTTTTTGATTTACACATTCAGCCCCGTGTCCCGCATAACACTGCGCAGATATGCCATATGTTCTTCGGATATATCCGTCAGCGGCAGGCGCATTATGCCGGTATCCATGTCCAGCAGCTTCATTGCGGTCTTTACAGGAATAGGGTTGGTCTCAATAAAAAGAGCGGAGAAAAGTCTCGCGTATTTTCCGTACAGCTCTGTTGCCCCTTTAAAGTCAATGTCCAGACAAAGCGCGCACAGCTTTGCCACCACTCCCGGCACAATATTGCTGGCTACAGACACAACGCCCAGCGCTCCAAGGGCCATCATAGGTATGGTGTTGTCGTCATTCCCGCTCCACACATACAGATCGTCGCCGCATTGACTGCGCACTGTGGCCACTAGCGCCAGGTCCGCAGACGCCTCTTTTATGCCGTTTATATTGGGGTGCTTTGAAAGCTCCCGGTATGTATCGGCGCTTATTCCTATACCAGTGCGGCTTGGCACATTATAAAGTATCATGGGTATGTCGACTCTGTCGGCTACATAGGAAAAGTGTTCAATAAGACCTTTTTGGGTAGACTTGTTATAATATGGCGTGACCATTAAAATCGCGTCTGCCCCTGCATATCTGGTGTTCTCCGCATATCTCAGGGCACTTTCGGTATTGTTGCTTCCGACACCTGCTATTACCTTCATCCTGCCCCTGTTTTCCTTGATGGTAAAGCGCACAAGCTCATCATGCTCATTTGGGCTATGAGTAGCGTTTTCTCCGGTGGTACCACAGACAACTATGGCAGAGGTCCCATTTTCATATTGGAAGTCTATATTTTTCCTGAGCCTCTCATAGTCAACGCCGTGTTCATTAAACGGCGTGACGATCGCAGTACACGAGCCCTTAAACACAGGTACTTTAACCATGATGCCCTCCTGAAAAAAATAATTTTGGCAACGCAACAGTCTATTCGCTTTTATAGCGCATTATTACATCCGGCGTTGAAAAAGGCGCAGTCTTCTGGTATAATGCTAAAGCCATATCGTGCAAAATTATGAAGCAAACGCTTAACTCTATGGTTATTCATGGGTTTACCGCCTCAATGATTGTAAATGGAAATATAAACATGAAAAAAAAGCTTATCTCCGCAGCCCTTGTTCTTGCCGTGTCTGTGTGCGCGCCTATCTCAGCATATGCCGCTGTACCGGATTCGTATGCCGCGATTAAGGGCGCGGCAGCGGCCGAGGGTACTTTTATAGATATGGAAAGCTATGCTGACGGCAGCATATATGAAAATCCGCCTTCTCAGGTGAAAACTGTACGCATTGGTCTCCGGTATGGGGACAGGGCGGTGCAGGAGGCGGAGTTTATAAACTGCGCTGGAGGCGGCTTTTATATAGGCGCATACAATGCCGACAGGGAATTCGTTCAACAGAGTCAGGTAGATGACAGCGCCATTATTGTCTCCATCTCCGGTGACAGTGGAGCCTGGCATATACTTCTTGACGCAGTGTATGAAACTCAGGCTAAGGCTGAAAATGCGGCGCTGGCATATGGGGGATTTGTTCAGGAAATTGACGGAGCCTACAGGGTGCTTTACGGCACATATGACAGCCGCAGCGAGGCTGAGCGGATACGTGACAAATACAGACTTCCGGGCAGCGCGTATACTGCCCAGTCGGGGTCAATAAGGATTATAAGCGCCATTGATTCTTCGGTTTTGTATTCTGCCGGCACCGACGAGAATTCAGTCGCTCTGCTGCCGGTAAGCGGCGATGAAAAGGGGCTTGCCCAGTATAAGGATAACCGGTATTACGGCGGCTTTGAATGCGGTATTTTTGACCAGACCCGGCTGAGTGTTATTAACTGTGTAGAGCTTGAGGACTATGTGAAAGGCGTCATTCCCTATGAGATGAGCTATGTCTGGCCGTATGAAGCGCTGCGAGCGCAGGCTGTCTGCGCGAGAACCTATGTGGTATATAATCAGAACAAGTATGAAAGCTATGGCTTTGATTTGACTGACAATACCGAAAGTCAGGTATACAGGGGAACTCTTGAGGCAAATGAGACCACGGACATGGCTGTTGATTCCACGGCCGGACAGCTTGTGCGATATAAGGGAGAGATATGCGAGGTATATTATTTTGCCTCGGATGGCGGTGCAACGGAAGACGGGGCGATTGTGTTTGACAGCGACAGGCCCTATCTTCAGGGTAAAATTGATCCGTTTGAGCAGGCGGTTGACTATGACATAAAGGATTGGACGGCCTGGAGGACAGGGGAGGATATGTCATGGCAGCTGCAGAACAAGGGCTATGATACAGGCGAGATAGTCTCGGTGGAGCCGGAATATTCCGATACAGGGAATGTGACAGCCATGAGCTTTCGTGATACCGAGGGCGGATGCCTGCGCCTTGAGGGACGCGCCTGTTATACGAGCATTGGCCTTAATAGCTGCCGCTTCACTGTGGAACAGGACGGAGAGGACTTCCGCTTTTCCGGAGACGGCTGGGGACACAGCTGCGGCATGAGTCAGTGGGGCGCAAACGCAATGGCCTCGGTATATGGCTACAACTAGGAAGATATTATAAGATTTTATTTTACTGGAGCATATGTAGCATGAAAAAAACAGACTTTTATTATGACCTGCCTGAAGAGCTTATCGCGCAGACACCTATTCAGCAGAGAGACCACTCAAGGCTGCTGCACCTCAATAAGGAGACCGGTGAAGTAGAGCACAGACATTTTTATGAGCTGCCGGAATTTTTAAATGAAAGCGACTGCCTTGTGCTGAACGATTCCAGAGTTCTTCCGGCCAGACTGATTGGAGCAAGACCCACCGGAGGCAGTGTGGAACTGGTGCTGCTGCGCGATCTGGGTGAGGGGTGCTGGGAGTGCCTGAGTCGTCCGGGACGGAAAACCAGACCCGGCACAGAACTTGTGTTTGGCGGCGGAGAGCTCACAGCCACTGTAGAGAGCGTGGCGGAGGGCGGCAACAGGATCGTACAGTTTCACTATGAGGGTATATTTCTTGAAATTCTTGAGAGACTGGGAAAAATGCCTCTTCCGCCGTATATAAAAGAAGAGTTAAACGATGCAGAGCGATATCAGACAGTTTATTCGAAAGAACTGGGCAGCGCGGCTGCCCCCACGGCCGGGCTGCATTTCACGAAGGAACTGCTTGAGGAGATAGAGCGCAAGGGCGTCAATGTGTGCTATATAACGCTGCATGTGGGTCTGGGCACTTTTCGCCCGGTAA
>CAYFSB010000081.1:0-779 GCA_964345655.1 uncultured Oscillospiraceae bacterium | reverse complement strand
AGAGGATCACGAGATGCACTCTGAGTTTTGAATTATTACTGAGCGCACAGCCCACAAAGAAAAAAAAAAAAAAAAACGCGGCGGGCGGATAATCTCTGTGGGCACTACATCCTGCCGCACTCTTGAAAGCTTTGCCCTTAGCGACGGGACTCTTCCCGAGCGCTCAGGCTGGACAGATATTTTTATATATCCCGGCTATAAATTTAAGTGCATTGATGCCCTGGTCACAAATTTCCACCTGCCGGAGAGCACACTCATAATGTTGGTCTCCGCGCTGGCCGGGCGCGAAAATATACTGAACGCATACAAAATTGCCGTGGACGAGAGATACAGGTTTTTCTCCTTTGGCGATGCGATGCTCATAATGTGAGGAGTGTTTGCTTGTACAGACTGATTAAAGAAGAGGGCCATGCCCGCCGCGGCGAGTTTGAAACGCCCCACGGCACTGTTCAAACGCCGGTATTCATGAATGTGGGCACGCAGGGGGCCATAAAGGGCGCACTGTCAGCAAGAGACCTTAGAGAGATAGGCTGCCAGATCGAACTGTCCAACACCTATCACCTCCATGTAAGGCCGGGAGACGGGCTTGTAAAGGAAATGGGCGGACTCCACAAATTCATGACCTGGGACGGGCCAATCCTTACAGACAGCGGAGGCTTTCAGATCTTTTCCCTGGCAAAGCTGCGCAAGATAAACGAGGACGGCGTCCAATTCAATTCCCATGTGGACGGCCGGCACATTTTTATGGGGCCTGAGGAGAGCATGCGTATTCAGGCTAA
>CAYFSB010000080.1:6594-7194 GCA_964345655.1 uncultured Oscillospiraceae bacterium | reverse complement strand
GTGGATGATAACAACATCTATCTCTGGGTCAACACCAACGGCGATGTGAGCGGCTCCCACGACAGCTTTATGCGCGTCAAGTGGGTGGACGGCGGCGTTGTGGATAACGACTGCGAGTACACATGGACGCTGGATAAGCTGAGCTACTACCCCTATGCGGTGGTGGACGAGGATGCGCGGCAGGTGCTGGTTTGCAGCAAGCAGAGCACAAAGCTGAGCTTCAACCTCTTTGACATGGACAGCATGCTTGCCGGGACACCTGCCCTCATCACATCCTTCCAGATTACGCTGGGCACTTCCGCTGGGGTCACCGGATATCACTCCCTGCAGGGTATCTGTGTGCATGACGACTATATCTATTACCTTGAGGGCGGCCCGGGCACTAATGTCTATGTGTCCGTGTTTGACTTTGCAGGTGAGCGGGTTTCGATGGAGCTTGTGAACGGCTATGAGAACATCAGCTACCGAGAGCCGGAGGGCTTGCAGATAGTTGACGGGGAAGTTTGCGTCGGCATCGGCAGTGGCGAATCTGGGAATAGACGAGCCAGCATTTTTGTGCTAAAATAAAGGTGATAACAATAAACGGAGGAAAAGCGGTAA
>CAYFSB010000080.1:0-6584 GCA_964345655.1 uncultured Oscillospiraceae bacterium | reverse complement strand
TTGAGACTGACGTGCACATGACCTGTGACGGGCAGCTTGTTATCCTCCATGACCGGGATGTGCAGCGCACAACTAACGGCAGCGGCTTTGTTGACCAGATGACTCTGGCGCAGGTGAAGGAGCTTGACGCCGGGGCGTGGTTCGCGCCGGAATTTCGGGGCGAGGGGATACCCACCGCGGAGGAGTTTGCCCGGTATATAAGCCGGACAGACCTTATGATAAACTGGGAGCTAAAGGACTACCCCATGAATGTTGGGGATGAGTTCGCCTTCGCCTGTGTGGACAGGCTTGTTAAAATTATCGACCGCTATGGCCTTGCACAGCGGAGTATGATTAACTCCTTTTCCGAGCGGGCGCTGGAATACGTGGCGGACAAATGGCCCGGGCGCTTTGTGATTCACGGGCAGGGGATACACACCTGCTCTAAGCGCAAGGATGTACCCACACGTCCGGCGGAGAGCTTTTTTGACTGGGTCTGCATGTATAACAAAAGCCCCGAGCACCCGGCGGGGCTCAGGGAGGATTATGACTATGCCATAGAGCGCGGCATTATCCCCTGCATCTGCTTTGCCGATGAGGAGGAAAATTACAGGCTGGCCCTTGATTTAGGCTGCCGCATGTTCACAAGCAACGACCCGGCGCGGGGCCTTGCAATTTTAAAGCGACTCGGAGAAAGATAAAAAAATGAAACTTGAAGGGCTGAAAGTTAATTTTCTGGGTGACAGCATTACCGAGGGCCACGGCCTTGAGGACGTGAAGGACTGCTATTGGAATGTGCTGAAAAGGGAGTGCGGTCTGGCGGAGGCCAGAGGCTATGGGATTGGCGGCACACGGATTGCAGTCCAGCACTGCAAGGAAAATCCGAAGCATGACCAGGACTTTATATCCCGCGTGGACAGCATGGACGCGGATGCGGACATGGTTGTGGTCTTCGGCGGCACAAACGACTTCGGGCACGGCGATGCTCCGCTGGGAATGATGAGCGACAGGACACCCTACACCTTTTACGGCGCGTGTCACACGCTTATGAGAAAGCTTATGCTGCGCTTTCCAGATGCGCAGCTTGTGTTCATGACACCCCTGCACCGGGCTGTGGAGGATATTGGTGAACGGCGGCTTCGGGATTTTGTCGCTGCCATCCGTCAAGTGGCGGAGTATTACGGGATTCCGGTGGCGGACATGTATGCCACCTGCCAGCTTCAGCCCCAGTTCATGGATAACAAGCTCCGCTTCTGCCCGGACGGGTTGCACCCCAATGAGGAAGGCCATTTGCGTATCTATCGCCGACTCAGGGGATTTTTGGAGAGCCTTTAAATGCTTAAAATATCTTTAGGGATAATCTGGGATATTGATTAATAGGGCCAAATCTGGTATATTATAGCTATACATACCGGACAAGAGATAATTATGGCTCTCAACAAGGATTATTTTGACGCGATTAATATCGACGTTGTTAAGAAAAAATACTATAACGCCAACAAGGTGGAGGCCGTTTTTAGCGACATTCGCCGGCAGGCGGAGGTGCTTTACGCCGAGAATGAGGCGATGCGTCTCCAGCTTGACGCACTCAACGGCAAGAAGTTTGAGATTGGCGACGCGGTGCTCTCCGCGCAGATGATTCGCAACGAGATTATGGAAAGGGCCAATGCCGAGGCGAAGGCCATCATTGCCGAGGCCGAGCGCCGCCGGGATGAAATAATCGGTGAATCTCTTCAGCAGCAGGAGTATGCCGTGCAAAAGGTGGAAGCCTGCTACACCCGCATGAAGGAGCAGCATATGGCCTGTATCGATGCGATAAATACCGAGTGGCAGGGCTTTCTCTGCGGCTTGTATGAAGAGGATGATGCAGAGCCCTGTGCCATCCTGCCTGAGCGCGCGTATATGGGCGCAAAGGCCGGGACGGAGTACGAGGATGATGATATCTCTCTTGATGATTTGCGCAGCAAGCTGAAGGCTATCGCGTCGGACATGTTCTCAACTGAGGATGAGGATGACCCCGTAACGGTATAAAGATATAAAGCTTAAAAAGTTCCCGGTTCGTTCAGAACCGGGAACTTTTTCATATGCTGTTTTATGCTTTTCCTGCTTCAATGAAAACATCCTGTATTCTCTCGGCATATGCCTGCGCCTCGGTGGGGGCATCAATTCCCGGCATGATGAAAACGAAGCGCTCCCCCTTGTGGGGCAGACCTGTGAGAATGTCATACAGGGCATCCAAGTTTTCACCGTACCAGTCCTGCCAGCCCATTTCGGCGCGCATGCGGCTGTAAAGCTCCGCACGGCTCTGACAGTCGGAAAAGTCCAGCAGCACGATGCCGGTGAGCTCATACAAAAGCCCACGGCAGGCGGCGTTAATATCCTGCCATGTGCGCTCAAAATCCCGGGTGTACCACGGGTCGGAAACCTCTTCACCCGTGCGGCCTGCGTAGTCCATCATGTTGCGCAGCTTGTCGGCATTCTTGCCAAACTTGCGGCGCATGTCCCGCAGGTTTTCCTCATCCATTCCGATAAGCAGGTCGTAATGCTCATAATCGTCCATGCGCATAAGGCGGGCTGTCTTGCCGCTGCAATCAATGCCGTGCTCGGCCAGCTTCCGCCTTGAGGGGGGATAGACCGGGTTTCCAAGCTCGTCCGTATGGGCAGCGGCAGAGGCGATTTCAAATGCCTCCCCAAGGCCGACCTTCTCAACCATATCCCTCATCACAAACTCCGCCGTAGGACTGCGGCAAATATTGCCGTGGCAGATAAATAGTATCTTTGTCATATCGTAAATTTACCTCGATTATCGTTATTTCTCTTGGCATTTCAAGGGTTACAGGGTTTTATGCTGCGCAGGGCATCTTGGCTTATTGTAGCCTTTCGGAGCCTATCGTAACCGCCATTAGTAGTAAAACCGGTAGTACAGGTTATAGGTTTACTACTGGGGTTTCAGACGGAGACTACCCGTTTCAGCTCTTCACGGGCATCCTCAAAGCCGACATGAAAGTAGGTATTGAGGGTGACGCTAATGTCGGCGTGCCCCATGATGTATTGCAGCATTTTTGGATTCATCCCGCTCTTTGCCATGTTGGAGCAGAAGGTGTGGCGGCATACATGCGGCGTAATGTTCGGCAGCTGTTCTTTGTATATGCTGTTGTGCTTTTCGCAGATGCGCTTAATGTACTGCTCCCAGTGAAGTGCAACCGTGGGCCGCTCGTTCTTGTCCAGAAACAGGAAGCCGGTGTAACCATCCACCATGGGCTCTATCCGTGGCTCTTCGCGCTTGGCAATGATCCGACTAAAGCATTTGGCAACCTCTGGTGTCATGGGAATCCGTCGCGTGCCGCTGCTGGTTTTGGTGTCCACAATGATGTACTCCATGTTCCGCTTGCGCTGGAGCTGATGGTCGACGTTGATGAGCATTTCCTTAAAGTCAATGTCGCTCAGCGTAAGACCGCAGAATTCGGAGATTCGCAGGCCGGTGTTGAACAGAATGTAGATTCCATAGTAGTACTTGCAGAAGTGATCATCCCCTCGGATGAAGCGGAGGAAATCGTGCTCCTGCTTTCTCGTGATGGCTTCGCGGGTCACGCTGTCGTTTACGACTACCGAGGCCAGCTCGAAAGCAAAGGGGTTTTTGCGAATCAAATCATCATCAAATGCCATTTGAAAGGCCGGGCGAACCACCCCGCGCACGGAGTGGATGGTGCTGTAGCCCCGACCGTCCTTCTGGAGCTTAATCAGCCATGCCTTGGCATCTGAGAGATGCACCTTGTCGATTCGCATATTGCCGAAGGCCTCTTTCGCAATGATGTTCGTGACAAATTTGTAGTTTACTTCTGTAGTGTGCCGGACACCGGTTTTGAGGGACACATACTTTTTGACCAATTCCAGAACTGTTAGATTGCCGCCATTAGAGGTGAGATGATCGAACAAATCATGCTCGATTTGACGTTCCTTTTCACGCAGGGACAGGTCGCGCTTCTTGTCAACAGGCGCACGGTCGTTTTTATCCAAACGCCAACTGTACACGAATTTGACTTTGCCGTTATTGTCTTGGTACTTGAATTGATAACGCCCGTCGGGGCGCTGGCTCTCTCCATAGCGTAGTACGCGATTACGATTATCACGTCTTTTTTCGCTCATATTTATACTCTCCTATCGTAAAAGAGAGCCTCAGTATGACGAGACAAATATACCATACTGAGGCCCATAAATCCATATAAACTTCCGAATTCCTATGGCAGAATTTATACTGCCGTTGTGTTATCAAGGAATTTCTCGAAGCTTTTTCGTTTTATCATGGCACGGTTGCCATTCATAATAATAAAGTTTGCGCCTTCGTTTTCCTCCACGAGCTGCCGCATTTTCTTTTCTCCAATGTGAAAATATTCTGCGGCCTCGCGGATCGTCAGCATATATCTCTCCCAAAAGGGAATCTCCTGCATCCGATCACTCCTTTCTACCAACGAATAATTCGGAAAAAATAGCAGAGCGTGAGGTAAAAGTTTTCCTCGCGCTCTAACCGATCACCCCATGCTTGGGCCTTCATATCCCTCTTGCTGTTGTTTGTGTCGTTCACCTGCACCAAGCACAATTCCGGCAGCAAGCCCGATAACAGCGCCCATGTTCTCACCAACCTGCCGTGCTTCCATCCGCTTTTGGCGTTCTTCTTGGTCCTCATCGTCCGCCCCCATCAATCCAGCAAGCGCCACAGCACCACCGATACCAAGGTCGATAACGTGACTGCCGAGACTGCTGTCCATATTTGAATGCGAATAATATCCTTCTGCCATCTGCTGCGGATGGAATCCAAGTCCTTTATCCTGGTATCCAAGGCCATGGAGCTGTCGGAAATAAACCTCTCTAGCATCTTCCCATCCTGAGAGATGAGGCTCCGCATCTCTGACACCGTCATTTGATTGGCTTCCGTCAAGCGGCTCACTGCCGTATTCTCCATTTGCGTGCAGCACTCCTCCAGTGCTTCCGTGGTCGCCAGCGTCCTTAGCTGCCGGTACAGCTCCGGCTGGAAATTCCAAGCCTCCTGAAGCAAGCGAAATTCCGCGTCTCTCTGATCCTTGGGTATCGCATAGAGAATCGGCTGATATGGAGTCATCCCAATCTGCTTCATGGCCTCGGCGTTGGCGCTGACCAGTTTGTCCAGCGCGGAGTTCTTCTGTATGTTGTTGTCTAATTGCAAATTCATATTCCATGTTCTCCTTCAAGTATTTGTTGTCGTGCAGGTTGATGTCCCGGCACTTCATGCCGTTGGGACATTGGTAAGTGATGTACTTGCGCTCGGGTGTCCATGTGATGGAGTAGCCCTTTAGTTGCATCGCGCGGACAAAATCCTTCGAGCTTTCTGAGCGCTCCATGGCAGAGTCGATCGTGACCATCAATTGAAATTTCCAACTCTGTAGTTTCTCGGCGGCACGGTACTCACGCGCGGATATCTTTGCCCCGCCTCCTTGGTAAGCGGGCAATATTTCATGCCCATGAGCAATGCAGATTTCATCGCTAAGTGTCCGCAAGGCTTTCAGCGTATTCGGGTCTTGGCGAAGCTTGTGCCCATCCTCGAAGCTGACAGAGTTGATGACGAAATGCGAATGGGGATTGTCCGTGTCACAGTGGGTGCAGATAAGTATTTCCTGCCCCGGCCATGCACGCGAGGCAAACTCCTGCGCCAGCGTATGCGCTTTCTCAGCAGAGATAGTGGCATAGGAATCAAAGGACTGCGCGTAGTGATAATAATTTCGACCATCCTTCTTTCCGTAGGTTTCCTTTGTCACCATAAACTCTGTGTACCGGTGCCTGAGGAGGCAGCCATCGTAAGGCGCATTTTCCAGAACTTCTTTGATGGGAAGTCCCGGTTGGAGACCGAGCGCGAGTTTGCTGCTGAGGGAATCACCACGCGAGACGGCTGCCGCTGGGTAGATTCCAACATTAAGGTTGTCCTCACAAACATCACCTACACCGGAAACCTGCTCCTGCAGAAAGAATTCATCGAAGACCCACTCACCAAGAAGCGCCGGAAGAACAAAGGTCAGCTGCCTCAGTACTTCGTGGAGAACACCCATGAGCCTATCATCGACATGGAGACCTTCCAGTATGTGCAGAATGAGATTGCACGTCGTAAGGAGCTCGGTGCTCTTGCCAATAAGAGCCTGAACATCTGCTGCTTTACCGGCAAAATCAAATGCCCGTATTGTGGCCTCAGCTATATGCACAACCGCCGGGAAAGACGGAATGAAGAGTACTGGAACTGCGGCAGCAAGAAGAAAAAGAAAACGGAAACGCCATGCCCGGTCAAAGGAATCATTACGCAGAAGGCACTGGAAAAAGCCTGCTGCGAGGTGCTGGGCTTGGAGGAATTCGACGAAGATGTCTTTCTTGAGGAGGTCGATCACATTGAAGTGCCAATCCGGTCAACGCTGGATTTCTTTCTAAAGGATGGCAGCACGATTCGGAAAGAAGCTCCCAATACAGGCCACCAGGACTGCTGGACACAGGAATACCGCGACAAGGTCTCGACACAGCGCCGGAGGAACGGTACCAATCCGAAGGGAGCCACCTATTTTACTGGCAAAATCAAGTGTGCGGAATGC
>CAYFSB010000079.1:285-7267 GCA_964345655.1 uncultured Oscillospiraceae bacterium | reverse complement strand
ACTCGTAGTTATAGCAATTGCCGCAAACCTTCTTGTTTAGCTCCTGGGCCTCTTTGACCTTTTGAAAGTAGTCACGGAAGCTCCCTATCGCGGTCTGCACCAGTGGCTGGGCGATAAGGGCTACCTCACCGACACCTGCCTCGCCGCGCAGGACAAGTTCAAAAAGGTGCTGGACTATTTCAGGATAGGGTATTGAATTGATAAACGCATGGCTGAGTATAAATCAATTAGCTCATGCATTATTCCGATAAGTGCAGCGGGATTATACCGATAGGGGAATATAAACGAAGCGCTCTCTGCAAGGCCAAAGGCCAGCGGGGAGCGCTCTTGCTTTTTTACTTTTTCTCCTGCTCCAGCTCGTCAAACTCCGTTGTTGCGAAGAACTCGCGATAAGGTATACTAAGTTGCGCAAATTAAAAAACGGATAAAGATAGACATGGATTGCAGATCTCTGATAGAATGAAGTTACCACACACCATTCTGAAAGGAGACAGCAAACCATGTCCGAGAAGATTGTACAGTTTAATGAGGAAATTATCAAGGGGCAAATCAAGGAGTTGGTTCGAGGCAGCGTGGAGGGGACACAGCCCTATGAGCTGGAGTTTGAATACTGGGACGGCGAGGTCAGGGGACTTGTGTGCAATTGCTTTTGCAGCGGTGTCTGCAAACATGAGGTGGCCGCAATGCTGCAATTGCGGGATATACTGGCAAGTACAGAGAAGTATTACGCAGCACAATATGCCGAGAGCGAGTATTTTGCTGCGGTAAATAACAGGCTTCTGTTCTCACTTGCGGTTGATGCCAAGGAAAGCGGCAGTTTCACGCTGCGCGCTTAAGTAAGCTTTCCGGCTGACGCTTTGGCCTGAACCAAATAAGGAGACATTACCCGACAAAGAACTTATAAGCCTTATGCGCCTCTCAGGTTCAATGTCAGCAGCTTTGACAAAATAAAATAAACATGCTCCCCATGATTGGCAGGTCATAAAACCTGCGATATGTGAGGAGCATGTTTTTTATACTTCGGTATTTTTTATTCAGCCACCGATATTCCGGCGGCGCGCAGATCGCGGCGCAGAGCAGTGACACCGTCACAGAAAATGGCACCCGGCATGCCGCAGTAAAAAGCGCCCTCTATATTGGCCGGAGAGTCATCAATGAAAAAGCACTCTTCAGCTTTCAGAGAAAACCGGTCAAACAAAAGCCGGTATATCTCCGGCTGGGGCTTCACCAGCTTTTCATCGGCTGATATAAGCGTACCGTCGAAATACTCACTGCCGGGGATCCTGGGCCAATATTCATGCTGGCGGACGCTGGCATTGGAGAGCAGATATATCCTGTAACCGGCCTCTTTCAGCTCTTTAACAAGCTGAGCCATGCCCTCTACCGGAATAATGGGTCTGTCCCAATTGTCCACCAGCAGATGCACCTTTTCATGAAGCCGCTCCGGGAGGCGGAGGCACATGCTTTGCGCCGCCTCCGCCTCGGTCATAGAGCCACGGTCCATCCGGGCCCACTCCAGCGTTACATAGACATTGTTCAAAAGCAGCTTCCTGTCCTCACCCTGAACGCCAACAGCATCTAAAAAGGCGTTCCTGTCAAAACGGAGCAGAACATTGCCCATATCAAAGATAATGTTTTTTATCATCAGACTATTTTTACCTTGCCCTTTGTGAGCCGGAATACTATGAGCAGCGAGACAATGGTGGTCACTGTGAGTATGGTGGCCAGCGCCGCCGCGGTGCCGTCAGACATTCGTGTGACCTCCTGGTATATGGCTACCGCAATGGTTGAGGTCTTGCCTGAGTACAGCATGATTGAGCTGGACAGCTCGTTTATGCAGGTTATCCAGCTGAGAACCGCGCCGGACATTATGCCGGGCAGCATCATGCGGGCGGTCACCGTGAAGAAGGTTTTCATGGGGCTGACGCCCAGGTTGATGCTGGCCTCCTCAATAAACGGGTCCATCTGGTACAGAAAGGCGGAGCCGGAGCGCACTGTATATGGCAGCTTTCTGATAACATAGGATATTATCATTATCGAGGCAGTACCCACCAGAACTATGGGCTTGCGGTTGAAAGCGATTATAAGACCAATGCCCAAAACAGAGCCGGGAATGACAAAGGGGAACATGATGAGCATATCTATAATGCTTGAGACCTTGCCTTTTTTGCGCACCAGAATGTAGGACACAAGAATGCCCACAATGACGATAAACACTATTGCAATAAGGGAGAACACATAGGTGTTCTTTATATTGCTGCCCAGACGGCTGGCTATGGCCTTGTAGTTTTCAAAGTTTATACCCTGGACAACGCCAGAGAAGCTGCGCTCCACAAAGGACTGGCAGACCACAACTATCTGGGGCAGGAAAGCCAGCAGTACAACGAGGTATATGGGCAGGGAGGCCAGAAAACGCCTCCAGCCATGGAGCTTTACCTCTGCGGGCGGACGAAGGGAGCTCATCATATAGTTCTTCTTGTCCACAACGAACTTCTGGAAGGCCAGCACCAGCAGCGAGCAGGCAACTATAACTACCGACAGTGTGGAGGCCATATAGGGGTTCACCGCGCTCTCCGACATGTATTCGTTATAGACCAGCACCGGCAAGACGGTATAACCCTCGCCGATGAGCATGGGGGTGCCGAAATCTGCAAGGCAGGTCATGAAGACCATGATGCAGCCGGCCAGAATGGAGGGCAGGATCACAGGCAGCGTGACCGACCAGATGCGGCGCAGCTTGTTCATGCCCAGGTTTTCGGCTGCCTCCTCAAGGGAGGAGTCAATACTGTTCATAGCGCCGGAGGTGTACAGATATATATATGGGAACAGATGCAGTGTGAAGACGAATATGATACCATCCCTGCCGTAAATTGTGGGCGCCGTCATTCCGACCAGCGCGAACAGCTTTGCTACCAGTCCGTTTCGACCAAGCAGGATTATCCATGAATACGCGCCGATAAAGGGCGGGCTCATCAGGGACATGATAATGAGAATGTGCAGAAGGTTTTTGCCGGCCACATTATAGCGGGTCATCAGGTATGCTATGGGGACGCCTATAATCGTGGTAAACAGCACCGTGAACGCGCACACCAGCATGGAGCGCAGCAGGGCTGTATAGTAATAAGGCTTAGAGAAAAAGCGCTTGAAGTTATATATGGTCAGGCCGTCGACCTTGTTGGAAAACAGGCTCTTGCTGATAATGTTATAAAACGGGTAGACAATAAAAAGGCACAGCGCGACGATAACAAGCAGCTTTGTGAAAAACCAGAAATCTGGTTTCCATTTGGGACGGAGTCTGTTTGTCACAGTGACAGCACCTCCCCGCCCTCCTCCTTATAGAGGCTTACGCGATTCGGGTCAAAGCTTATATAGACCTGCTCGCCGTTTTCGTGTATACCGGTGGTATCCTTGGTATATTCGTTGACGGTGATATTCTGCCCATCGGCAAGCTCTACCTCGTACTCGATAAAGTCTCCAAGGAAGGTGGAGAACATGACCTTGCCGGGCATGCCGCTCTGGGAGAAGAAGAGCTGTTCCGGTCTGGCTGAGAGCTTGGCCGCGCCCTCGTATTTTTCGCGGAGAGGAAGATTTACCTCAAGCTCACCCTTGATGGAGACCACAGCGTTTTCCGCCGGCCCGGAGACCTGGCAGTTCAGGAAGTTGGACACGCCGATAAAGCCTGCCACAAAGGGATTTTCCGGCTTGGCGTATATGTCTCTGGGGGTGCCGATCTGCATTATTACGCCGTCCTTCATTACGGCTATGCGGTCGGAAATGGCCAGAGCCTCCTCCTGGTCGTGAGTCACGTATATGGTGGTGATGCCAAGCCGCTTCTGGAGCTTCTTTATGACGGTGCGCATCTGGACACGGAGCTTTGCGTCCAGGTTGGACAGCGGCTCATCCATAAGCAGGACGCTGGGCTCAATTACAAAGGCACGGGCCAGCGCTACACGCTGCTGCTGACCGCCGGAGAGCTCACTGGGCTTTCTGTCGGCCAGATGGGAGATCTGTACCAGCTCCAGCGCATCGGCAACACGTTTGTCAATATCCGCTTTTCCGACTTTCCGAGCTTTCAGACCGTAGGCCACGTTTTCCTTCACGGTCAAATGGGGGAAAATCGCATAGTTTTGGAATACCATGCCGATATCCCGTTTGTGCGCCGGGGCGTCATTGATGCGTTTTTCACCAAAGAAGAAATCTCCGCCCTCAATGGAGTTAAACCCGGCTATCATGCGCAGAAGAGTAGTTTTGCCGCAGCCTGACGGCCCCAGCAGGGTAAAAAACTCACCCTCCTTAATGTCCAGAGATACTCCGTTTAGAGCGGTAAAATCTCCGTACCGCTTTATGGCGTCTCTGATAATTACCTCGTTGCTCATATGTTGCCCTCCACTATTCATCTTTCCTGAGCATAAAACTCAAAGAAGCAGCGCCGAAAGGAGCTGTTTTTTTCAGCTTTATCCACAACATATAAAGGCCAAACAGGGGGCATCCAAATGAATGCCCCCTGCACAGGCTTAAAGCTGCTGAGTTAGTGTTTGACTCAGCCTACGGTCAGATCGTTCCACTGCTCAACGATAGCTTCCTTGTTGGAGCCGGCGTAGAAGAAGTCATAGTCGCCCAGGTCGATATCGGACAGAGCGCAGAGACCCTTGGGCTCTACATCGGAGCGGACAGGGCGGCGGGCCCAGTCGCTGTTCTGAGCTACCTGGCAGTCATAGCTGGTGACGAAGTCGATAAAGAGCTTTGCATTCTCTTCGTTGGGGCAATCCGTGATGAGTGCCACGCCGTCGGGAACTGCGGAGTTCTTCTCAGGATACACATATCCGATGTCCGGGTTGTCGGCGTACAGGACTGCGGACTTCTCGATGGTCACGCCCAGAGCGTACTCACCGGAAGCAACCAGTTTGTGGCAGTTGCCGGAGGAATCCTGGATTTTGCCGTCCAGGTTTGCAATGAACTTCTCAACCAGGGCCCAACCCTCTTCTATTGTGGGCTGGCTGAAGAGCATGGTGCACAGCTGGGTGTAAGCGGAGCCGGACTTTGCGGGGGAAGCATAGGCGATCTGGCCCTTCAGAGCCTCGTCGCACAGGCCTTCCCAGGTGGTGGGCACGTCGGCCTCGTCAATCATGGTCTTGTTGTAAATGAAGACCATGGGCAGGGGGCTCTCGCCTATCCACATGTCGTCGGCATCCTTGAAGGCCTCGTCGATGAATTCATCGTTTGCGCAGACATAGGGAGCAAAGTAATCGGTGTAGGCAGCCAGAGTATCTGCACCGCCGCCCCACAGCACGTCGCCCTGGGGATTTGCGGCCTCTGCCACAACACGCTGGCACAGCTCGCCGGTGCCGCCGGCAATGACTTCGACCTTGATGTTGGGATACATGGCCTCAAACTGGGCCACGCCGGCGTTCAGGGGATCGGCGTCATGGGGAGAATAGACGACCAGATTGCCGGGATAATCTTCCGGTGTTTTTTCTGCGGGCGCTGCTTCTTCCGCGGGGGCCTCAGTGGCCGCAGGGGCTGCGGTCTCACCGCAGGCGCACAGTGCGAATACCATTGCAAGAGCAAGCAGTATTGCGAGATACTTCTTCATTTGAAATCCTCCAAAATATAAATTTTGTATGGGGCTCTACCCCTTTATGCGATTTTACCCCCATATAAAACTATTGTCAACAGCAGAAAATTTTTTTGAGAAAAAGCATAATTATACATAATAAACATATGCAAGTGGAATTTTTTTGCAATTCGACCAAAAGCCTGTAAATTTTTCTACGATTGTGACAAAAATATAACCCGGTTTTTAGCTAATAGCCAAAAAAACCTAATCATGGTCTGCCGGGAAAAAATTTGCAAAAAAATCAGCTGAAAGGAATAAAAAAATATAAGAAAGAATTGGAAAAGCTCTTGCAAATAGCGGAAAAATCTGATATTATATCAAGGCATTTCGCACGGGGACAGACTTTGCTTCAAGTGGCTGTGGGACAGAGAATCTCGCAGTTTGGAGCGGGGGTTGAGGTTCCCGGAGGAAAAAACTAAATTTATTGGAGGAACACAAATGTCAGTAGTATCAATGAAGCAGCTGCTGGAAGCCGGCGTCCATTTCGGACATCAGACCCGCCGCTGGAACCCAAAAATGGCCGAGTATATCTATTGCGAGCGCAATGGCATATACATCATCGACCTGCAGAAGACCGTAAAGAAGCTGGAAGAGGCCTATGACTTCGTCCGTCAGCTTTCCGAGAACGGTCAGACCATTCTTTTCGTCGGCACAAAGAAACAGTCCACCGACGCTGTCCGTGAAGAGGCGTCCCGTGTTGGCATGTACTTTGTCAATGCCCGCTGGCTGGGCGGTATGCTCACCAACTTCAAGACCATGCGCACCCGCGTCGACAGACTGGCACAGCTCAAGAAGATGCAGGAAGACGGCACTTTCGACATGCTGCCCAAGAAGGAAGTTATAAAGCATCTGGGCGAGATGGAAAAGCTTGAGAAGTACCTTGGCGGTGTCAAGGATATGAAGAGGCTGCCCGGTGCACTGTTTGTGGTTGACCCCCGCAAGGAGCACAACGCTATTGCTGAGGCCCGCAAGCTGCACATCCCCATCGTCGCTATTGTCGATACCAACTGCGACCCCGATGAGGTCGACTACGTTATCCCCGCCAACGACGACGCTATCCGCGCCATTCGTCTGATCACCGCCACCATGGCCAACGCCGTGCAGGAAGGCCGTCAGGGCGTAGACGCTGAGGAGGCCGCCGAGGTCCCCGCAGAGACCGCCGAATAACAGTAAATAAAGGGCGATTCACGAATCGCCCCTTTTCCTTAATATAATGTACAGGAGGACAATAATATGGCATTTACCGCTCAGGATGTTAAGACACTCCGCGAGATGACCAACGTTGGTATGATGGACTGCAAGAAGGCCCTGACTGAGACCGACGGTAATATGGACAAGGCAGTTGAATGGCTGCGTGAGAAGGGC
>CAYFSB010000079.1:0-275 GCA_964345655.1 uncultured Oscillospiraceae bacterium | reverse complement strand
GTTGCTGCCGAGGGCATGGCCTATGCCCATGTCTGCTCTGAGACCGGAGCAGGCGCTGTGGTGGAAGTCAACTGCGAGACCGACTTCTGCGCAAAGAGCGACCTGTTTGTATCCTTTGTAAAGGATATCTGCAAGGTAGTGCTTACAGACGCTCCGGCGGATGTTGAGGCACTTATGAGCTGCAAGTACCCCGGCAGTGAGCTGACTGTGGCAGAGACCCTCCCTGAGACGGTCATGTCCCTCGGTGCGAAGCTGCAGATACGCCGCTTCGTCCG
>CAYFSB010000078.1:0-7370 GCA_964345655.1 uncultured Oscillospiraceae bacterium | reverse complement strand
GTCACAGACAGATGGTCGTTTAAGACAGAACCCGGCTTACAGACCAGCTCATAACAGTTTAAAGCGGCGGACATTTTTGTCCGCCGCTTTAATAACAGGCTTTTATTCGCCGTCTTCCCAGTTGTGCCAGACGTTCTGCACGTCATCGTTGTCCTCAAACATATCCAGCATCTTCTGCATGTTTTTAATATCGTCCTCGCTGGTGAGCTTTACATATCCGTTTTGCGGCAGCATCTCAACCTGCGCGGAGAGCAGCTTGTAGCCAGCGTTGGTGAGCGCATCCGAGACCGGGGCCACATCGTCAACTCCAGTATATACGGTCATAACCTCGCCGTCAGCTTCAAAATCGACGGCTCCCGCCTCCAGCGCGTCCATCATGACGGTGTCCTCATCCAGCTCCTCATCCTCATTGTCTATGACAATGACGCCCTTTTTCTCAAAGGACCAGGACACGCAGTTGGCAGCGCCCATGTTTCCGCCGTATTTGTCAAAATAATGCCGCATCTCTCCGGCGGTACGGTTACGGTTATCCGTCATGGTCTCAACTATGACAGCCACCCCGCATGGACCGTAGCCCTCATAGTTTATCATCTCATAGTTCTCGGTATTTCCGGCGCCCATAGCCTTGTCAATGGTGCGCTTTATGTTGTCATTGGGCATATTGGCAGCCTTGGCCTTGGCAATAACAGCGGCAAGCCTGGAATTGCTGCGGGGATCTCCTCCTCCGCCTTCCTTGACAGCAACTATCATCTCACGGGCAATCTTTGTAAAAGCCTGTGCGCGTTTTGCGTCTGCTGCTCCCTTGGTCTTCTGTATATTGTGCCATTTTGAATGTCCAGACATATTAACAGCTCCTCTTTTGCATGAAATTACAGTATATTAACGGCAATTATTTTAGCACAACGCTGGTACAAAGGCAAGTGCCAAATGCCGAATAGCTGTAATTTTGGGATCATATCCTCAGGCAGATTCCGGAAGAGTGTATTTGACCGCATAGGCTCTGTACATCTGCTCAAATTCTTCACTGCTGTTTCTGGTGGCGCGTATAGTCTCATGGAGATTCATGTTGTTTTGCGCCATGTCGATTACGCAGGCGGCTATATTTGAACAGTGGTCGGAAACCCGTTCAAGATTTGAAAGCTCATCGGACAGAATAAAGCCTGTGCCAATGCTGCACTCACCCTTTTGCAGACGCAAAATGTGGCGTATACGCAGAAGCTCCTTTAAATTATCTACCACCTGCTCCAAGGGTTCAACCTTCTCCGCCGTCTCAATATCGTTCCCGGCGAAGGACTTTATTGCAAGCTCCAAGATCTCCGTAACCGCGCCGTATATAACGCGCAGTTCTTTCTCCGCCTGACTTGAAAATGTTAGCCCCTTATCGCGCAGCTCTTCGGCGGACTCAAGTATATTTACCGCGTGGTCGGCGATACGCTCAAAGTCCCCTATCATCTTCAGCAGTCCTGCCGCCTCACGGCTGTCTGATTCATTTATACGCAGAGCGCTGAGTTTTACAAGATAAGTGCTGAGGATGTCTTCATAGTGATCTGTCATATTCTCGTCATCCCTGATTGACTTTGCCAGCGCCGGAGTATAGTCCTGTATAGCGCTCAGACTGCCGGAGAGGGCGTTCGAGGCGCGGTATGCCATATCAATCGCCAGCATTCTGCAGCGCTCCAGAGCAACAGGAGGCGTTGCCAGCAAGCGCTCATCCAGCTCCGCCGAGGCCTCGGCCACCGCCGCATTTTCCGGCACAAGCTTTATCACAAGCTTTTCAAGGAGGCCGGACATCGGCAGCAGAAGAATAGTGCAGAGGATATTAAATGCCGAGTGCGCCACAGCTATTCCTAATCTTGTGGCTCCGCTTTCAAGAAGCGCGGGATGAATAAACATGCGCACTACAATGAAAACCGCCAGCCATACGATTGTCCCTATAACGTTGAACGACAGATGCACCATTGCGGCACGCTTGGCATTTTTGTTCGCGCCAATGGATGAGAGTATTGCGGTTATACATGTGCCGATATTCTGGCCCATAATAATTGGTATCGCGGCACCGTAGGACACCTGCCCGGTCACGGCCAGCGCCTGCAAAATACCCACGGATGCAGAGCTTGACTGTATAATCGCCGTGAGCACAGCGCCTGCCAGCACACCAAGCAGCGGGTTTTCAAAGAGTATAAACAGGCTTTGAAACTCCGGCACATCCGCAAGACCCGCAACCGCGCCGGACATTGTCTCCATGCCGAACATCAAGATTGCAAAGCCCAGCAAAATTGTACCGGTATCTTTTTTCTTACCGCTTTTTGAAAACATCAGGTAGATTATACCGACAAGCGCCAGCAGCGGAGTGAATGAGGATGGCTTAAGCAGCTGCGCAAACACGTTGCTGCTCTCAATGCCTCCCAGACTCAATATCCACGCGGTAACAGTGGTGCCGATGTTTGCACCCATTATCACGTTTATTGCCTGGCGCAGGGTCATAAGTCCTGAGTTTACAAAGCCCACCACCATAACTGTAGTGGCGGAGGAGCTCTGTATAACGGCGGTGACGCCAAGTCCCGTCAGAAGACCGATAGTTGTCTTTGTGGTCATCTTGCCAAGCACGGTTTTGAGACTGTCCCCTGCCCGGCGCTCAAGAGCCTGCCCCATAACGTTCATGCCGAAAAGGAACAGGCACAGTCCGCCAATAAGAGACAGTACGTCGAAAATATCCATATATTCAATCCTCTCATATTCCTGTAGTTATCTTATTCTATCTCAATATTGTCAAATTCATTATCTGCATTATGTAAAATTCAGGTAAAGTCCATTCCTTTAGAAAAAAATTACAGCTGGTATTTCATCCGCACAGGGTCGAAATACCAGCTGATCATGTTTTAAGTTTTCTGCCTAATTTTGCTCCACTTTGGGAAAAATAACCGTTATGATGGTGCCGTTTTCGGGTCGGCTTTCGAGCTTGATGTCCGCATTGTGGAGTCTGGCGGCGTGTTTTACAATTGACAGGCCGAGACCCGTCCCGCCGACCTCCTTTGAATGGCTCTTGTCGACTCTGTAAAAACGCTCAAAAATTCGCTGTTGGTGCTCAAGCGGTATTCCAATGCCTGTATCGCTCACTATGAGCGCTACATTGTCGGCATTGTTTTTTATCTCAACTCTTACAGTGCCGCCCTCATGGTTATACTTAATGGCGTTATCACACAGATTAAAAACAATTCCGTTCAAAAGCTGCGGTATTCCGAAAACAAAGGCCTGCTCTCCGCTCAGCGTCAGGCTGACCTTTGCGGCCGCTGCGGCTGCTTTTAGACTGTCGACAGCTTTTTCCGCCAGCGCATAGATATCCGCGTTCTCCTTTACCATGCCGTCTCCGCCCTCGTCCAGGTGCGACAGTCTAATAATATCGTCCACGAGTCTTATCATTCTCTGGGCCTCAGAATAGATCTGCTCTGAAAAGCGCTGCATATCCTCAGGGCGAACCATTCCGTCCTTCAGGAGCTCTGCGCAGCCTGAGATGGAGTGCAGCGGCGTTTTAAGCTCATGGGAGACATTGGCTGTAAATTCCCTGCGCAGCTGCTCTGAGCGCTCTTTTTCCGTAACATCAAATATAATGATCGCTATCCCCGTTACAGCAGAGTCTGTCACAATGGGGCTAGTGCTTATCTGATAGCGCTCTGCGCCTGTATCCAGCAATTTCTCGCTGCCGGTCCCGCCTCTGGCGCCGTCCACAAGCTCAATAATCTCCGGCGGGCAGCCGCAGGTGTATATTGCCTCGCTGCAATCCGCAGGAATGCCAAGTATTTCAGACGCCCGGCGGTTTGCGCTTAAAATTTTGCCCTTTTCGCTGAGAAGCATAAGCCCCTCGCTCATATTATCGGTAATGGTCTCCAGCTCTTCCTTGCGCCGTCTCAGCTCAGCGTCATGTTTTTTCAGCTGGCTTTGCTGACTGTCCAGCCTGTTTAACAGGGGCGAGAGCTCCGGATATGCCCTGTTTAAAAGGGGCTTATCAAGATTCAGCTCATTGATCGGGTCCACAATTTTTTTGGACAGTCTTGATGCCAGTATAAGCGCAAGCACAATTGCAAAGGTGATGATCACAAGAACCGGCTGTAAAATAGCCAGGGTAAGTGTCAGCATAGTATACTGTGCGCCCGACAGACGAACTACTGTGCCGTCCGGCAGCCGCTGGGCAAAATACAACAGCCGTTCCGTAAGTGTGGTGGAATATCTGCTGCTCTCCCCATAACCTGTCTCTAAAGCCTGCCGTACTTCTTCCCTGTCAGCGTGATTTTCCATCTGGGCTGCGTTGGTCTCGGTATCGTATATCACGCAGCCGTCCGCGGCTATCCAGGTTATCCTGCTTTCCCCGGTGTCAAGCTCCTTAAGATATTCAAGCCCGTCTTCCGCCACGCCTCTGGCGGCCAGAGCGGTCTGCGCTCTGAGCTGTTCAAGCTGGGAGTTTGAAAAATAGTCGTAAAGCACGCCCATTATTAATATAAGCGAGGCCAAAAGCACAATCAGTGTAACAAGACATATGGATTTGAATATTCGACTGGTCATTTATATTATTTTCTCCATTCTGTATCCCACACCCCGGACAGTTTTAATGTAGTCTCCGCAGGTACCAAGCTTTGTGCGCAGGGTGCCGATGTGTACATCCACTGTTCGCATCTCTCCAACAAAATCTGTCCCCCAGATGCTTGTCAGCAGCTGTTCCCTGGAAAAAACCATACCCGTGTTTTCCATGAATTTTTTCAGCAGCTCAAATTCTTTGAGAGTAAGCTCTGCGCGCGCCCCGGCCACTGTAACGATATGCTCGTCGACTTCAAGCGTCACTGCGCCGTTTTTTAATATATGCGAGGCCTTATTTCCTCCTGCCCGTCTCAGCACCGCCTTTACGCGGGACACCATCTCCATCATCCCGAAAGGTTTGGCCAGATAATCGTCAGCTCCTGAATCCAGACCTATTACCTTGTCGTATTCAGTACCTCTGGCAGTGGTCATTATAACGGGAATATCGGCAGTGTCTCCTCTTGTTCTAAGCCTTCGCAGTATGCTGATCCCATCCTCGCCGGGCAGCATGATGTCAAGCATGATAAGCTGCGGTCTGCGCCCGGACAGCGCCTCAAACAGCTCCGCGCCGTCGTTAAAGCCGAGAGCCTCATAGCCGGAGGCATTGAGTGTGTACACCATCAGGTCTCTTATGCCCGCATCGTCTTCCACACAGAAAATCATCTGTTGTCATCCCCCGTAATTTTCTTTCTATGTAATATGATAATACAAAATTCAAGTAAGCTCCAATACCATATAATTGTAAAAAGCATGTAAAGCCTGCAATTATTATATCAGAATACAGCCACATTATAAACATAAATTAAAAAGGCGGGGAAAACCCCGCCTTTTCATATCTCCTTGGGAATCAGCAGCAGCTTGCCGTTTATTCCGCTTTCCGTATCGTTTAGCGCTGAAATTCCCTCAACGCTTGAGTGGTAGCGCTTTGCCAGCTCCCACAGCGTCTCATTGTCTGTGCGCACAAGTGTAACTGTGGCAAAACGGGTGATGTCATAAACATTGTCCTCATCCAGATTTACCGCCATTACTCTTGAAAGCTCCACAGTTGTACAGCTCTGATAGGCTATTTCTACGGTTACATGGCTGTCTATAGCCGCGCCGTCAGGTCTGAGATACATATCACCCAGCCGGTAATTGAGCAGCCTTACTGCTGCCGGCGGGCATTCACCCTCCAGATTCATAAGGCGGCGTGCCGAAGAAAGGCTCCCGCTCTTGGTGCGGTATATTACATCCAGCGAGACCGCTGCGGTAAGCTTTCCCTGTATCGCCGCAACCTGCGTTACGCTGCTGAACACGCTGAGAACATCAGCACAGTCCTCTGCAATGTTTATCCGTTCATCCGAACTGAGCTTTGAACGAAGCATCTCAGATACAACACTCATCTGGCTGCTTTGAACGCTGCATGCAGCCGGCATAACATTGCTGTACACATCAGACACATATCTGAGGTTTCTCTTATACCTGCTTACCACCTGTACCACCGCGTGCAGCTCGGCATCCATTGCCTTTTCACCGTTTATTGAATCGATCAGTTCGTAGTAGGCGGAGGTCATCTGAATCATGACGGTGCAGCTGTCCATGTTCTCCTCACCGGTATCTATTATCTGAGAAAACGGTGAGCTGAATTCCACGCGAACCGGGTAATTTACATCCGACGACAAATAGCACACAACGAGATTCACGTTTCCCTTTATTATTATTTTACTGCCTATGTGCTGAGTCTCATTTATGCAGAAATCCACATTCTGCGAGACAAGCTGGCTGTGCGCCGGTTTCCCTGTGGGGAAAGAATACTGTTCGTTTATGGCAAATGTTTTCTCACATACCGCGTTTGCAATTACCATTTCAGAACTCTCATACCTGGCATGAAGCCCCTCGCAGGCGGGATGCTCCGGCAGCTTTGTCTCTACTATCATAGTCTCAGGCCTGTAGCAGCTAAGTTCACCCGCCAGTTCTATTGTAACGGAGACCTTCCTTGGATTGAGAACTCTTGCCTCTGTGTTGGTCACCTGAAGATTTATCTGTGCTATTGTATCGGTCTCAATATCACCTATCTCATATTCCATTGTAAATGATTTGGACACGCGCACATATGACACGGCACTCTCGCCCTCAGTTATGTATAGGAGCAGGGCGTTTACCTCACCTGTCACCATAACGCCGCGGCTGGTGATATCCTTGCTCTTAAGCAGAACCGAGCTCTGTACGGAGGCTATCCTGCCAATGTCGTCGTTGGTATCGGGAACCACGCTTTCTGCGCTCTCCTGTATTCTCTTGACCTGATGTGTTATTTCACGGTATGTGCCGACCATTTTATTTTCAAAGCCAATTTCCATATTCACCGCTCCTTGCTGCACAGTTTGTACAACATATGCGGCAGGGCAGGCTTATATTACCGCATGCCCAGCTTTGCAATGAATCTTGCTAAAAAGCGCGGAAGCTTTATTACGTATATCTTCATCCCCATTTTCCCCCTTCAACTCAGCAGCAGCGAATATACCAGATGCCAAGTCCGATAAGCGCCGCCGCAAAAACGAACCACCAAAATTCTGACGGCAGGACAAGTGACAATATTATTATTAGCCCTGCAAAGATTGCAATACAGCCCCAGATGCTGCGGCGTCCCTTATGCATAGCAAACCGCCCCCCGCGTATAATGACTTCCGTATATTATAC
This sequence comes from uncultured Oscillospiraceae bacterium, assembly GCA_964345655.1. Classification (GTDB taxonomy): domain Bacteria; phylum Bacillota; class Clostridia; order Oscillospirales; family Oscillospiraceae; genus Limivicinus. The sequence goes on along the minus strand of CAYFSB010000078.1, from coordinate 125 downwards.
GCAGAGAGCAGTAGATTGAGACTATTAATTCGGCTTATTTTCCCAGGATTTGTGTTGAGCACTCAGTTCATACAGCCGCTCATATGAGCGGTATCTGCTGCGGGATATGGCTCCCGCCTCCAAAG
>CAYFSB010000077.1:0-7478 GCA_964345655.1 uncultured Oscillospiraceae bacterium | reverse complement strand
CATATGAACGAGCAGAACACCATAGAGCTTGAGAAGTGGGACTATTTCAAGACCCCTTATTCCGCCCTTGTGGGTATCGCGGAGACTCTGTACAGGCTCTATTCCTGGGCCTCAGTCAACGGCCAGGAGGATCGCTTTACCGTGACCGACCGGAAGGTCATAAAGCTCATGCGCAAGGCCTATGAGGAAAAGTATGAGCCCTTTGCCGGCAAGACCCGCCACAGGGCCTTCCTGTGGGGACCCTCCGCCGTGTATTATACCGACTTCCCCACCTGGACACAGAACTGCTGGGGCATAAATATAGTGCTGAACATGGACTCCACCATGGGCCACAATATGATAAGCACCGACGACCCGGAGCAGGCCATCAAGGATCTGGGCGAATTCTCCGAGAAGGCCGTTATGCGCCATCACGCCGTGGGCGGCTGGGACAACGTCAACGCCATCTGGGAGTGGGCGAAGAACTTCAACTGCGACATGGTGCTCTTCAACGACAACGTGGCCTGCAAAGGCATGAACGGCGTTCACGCCCTCATGGAGCAGCAGGCGAGAGATCTGGGCTTCCACTTCATCTTCGTTGAGCATGACCTGCAGGACAGCCGTACCATATCCCGCCGGGATATGAGAAAGTTCGTGAGCAACTATATGTCCATCGTCCTCAATGAGCAGCCTCTTGACCCCACGCTCGTCGATTTTGACGACTCCGATGCGTACTAAGGAAAGGCGGAAGAGAAAATGAAAAAATTCTGGAAATTTGTATTTAAGGCTCTGGGCAAGCTCACTTTGACAGGCCTGATAGCCTTCGTGGCCACCTTCGCCCTGTACATGTTCAACGGTGAGAACAAGCTCATCTATTACGTCGTGCGCCCCTTCCTCAACAAGCACTATGACTCTCAGGTGAGAGACAGAAGAATATAACATGAGCTGAAATACCGGGGGACGGTTTCCGTCCCCCGGTATTCAATTCGTCGACAAAGTCCTTTGGACTTTATCGACGAGAAAGCTGCACTGCGCTCTGTGCCTCAACGTCCGCCTGCGGCGAACATTTCGACACTCGCTCCGTGAGAAGTGTTTTCCCCGACGTACACGCCGCCGGAGAAAACGATCAAAATGATTTTTCACCTGCGGGCGAAAAACTCTGCGAGGCTTTGTCTACAGTCTGAAATACCGGGAGACGGTTTCTGCCCCCGGTATTTTTTTGGTTGAAATCTCCGGTTTGAGGTGTTATAATCAATAAGCGGAGTACGGACGAGGCCATGAATACCCATGGCAGCCGTGCCCCCGACAATAAAGTGAGGTGAGCAAAGTGGAAGCTGGTGACAGTCACGGACGATGCAGGCAAAGGACAGATGAATTACCGGCTTTATATCCGCTTTCGGCGTGCGCTCTGCCCGTCTCACCGGATATAAAACATAAACGGTGTGGCTGATACTCTCCGCCATACTGTGTACCGCTGTTGATTTTTCTGCCGATGCCCTGAATCAGGGGCATCTTTTTTTGCGCTGCTCTCCTGGGCCGCCAACGGTGATCGCGGGCATACTCTGCCTGCGGAATCTGAAAAGGAGGGTAGAAAATGCAAGACATTATTGAGGTGCAGGAGCTGCACAGAGACCATGAGCAGGTGCTCAGGCCGGACTATGAGCAGGAGATCATCGGCATTATCCGCAGCAACGCGGCCCCGCTGACGATGAAAAGCCTGCTGGAAAACTACCATGAAAACGATATAGCCGGCGTGCTGGATAAGCTGACGCCCAGAGACAGGAAAAAGCTGTACAGGGTCCTGGACGCCGAGACTCTCTCCGCGGTGTTTGAGTATGCTGAGGAGGATGAAGCCGGAAAATATCTGGACGAGATCGACCTTAAGAAGATACCGGATATCATCGGGGCCATGGAGACGGACTCCGCCGTCAAGGTGCTCAGAGAGCTGGGCCGGGACAAGCGGGCTCTTATCATGGAGCTGCTGGAGGACAGGGTGCGGGACAGCATAGCGCTGACCGCGTCCTTTACCGAGGACGAGATAGGCAGCCGCATGACCGCAAACTTCATCACCATTCAGGAGAGCCTGACGGTGAAGCAGGCCATGAGCTCCCTCATTGAGCAGGCCGCCAGAAACGAAAATATCGCCACCCTCTTTGTGGTAAACGATGAGGGCACCTTCTCCGGGGCGATAGATTTGAAAGACCTGATAACAGCGAGACAGGGCGACCCTCTTAAAGAGCTGGTCATAACCTCCTTCCCCTATGTATACGGGCAGGAGAGTGTGGACGACTGTCTGGAAAAGCTGAAGGATTACTCCGAGAGCTCAGTGCCGGTGCTGGATAACAGCAACAGGCTTCTCGGCGTGATAACCGTCCAGAGCATTTTGCAGGCCACAGACGACGCTATGGGCGAGGACTATGCAAAGCTGGCAGGTCTTACCGCCGAGGAGGATCTGGATGAGCCGGTAAAAATGAGCATAAAAAAACGCCTGCCCTGGCTGCTTATCCTGCTGGGGCTGGGCCTTGTGGTATCTACCGTTGTGGGGGCGTTTGAGAGGGTCATATCCCAGCTTACTATAATCATGGCCTTCCAGTCCCTGATCCTGGATATGGCGGGCAATGTCGGCACCCAGTCTCTTGCGGTGACCATACGGGTGCTCACCTCGGAGAGCCTGAGCTTTAAACAGAAGCTGGGCCTTGTATCCAAGGAGATACGGGTGGGATTTTGCAACGGCGCAATATTGGGCGTGCTGTCGGTACTGTTCATAGGCCTGTATATTTTTTTCACCAAGGGCAGGAGCCTGCTGTTTTCGTACCTGGTGTCCGGGTGCATAGGCCTCTCGCTGATGGTGTCCATGCTGGCCTCCAGCGCAACCGGTACGCTTATACCGATGTTTTTCAAGCGCATCAAGGTCGACCCTGCCGTGGCCTCCGGCCCGCTTATCACAACAGTGAACGACCTTGTGGCCGTGGTGACCTATTATGGCCTGAGCTGGCTGCTGCTTTTAAAAGTGTTTGCCCTTGGCTGATTAAATCGGGAGCTCCGTCTGGAGCTCCCGATTTTTAGACCGCAGACAAACCTATGCGTGAGTGTAGCCCATTGCATGGGGAGATTGTGAAGAGGGGACGGGAGTCCCCTCTTCACGTACAATCACGCACAATTCAGAACTTTCTAACGGGTTCTGAACTGTGCCCTTCAAGCTGCCGACACTTTGTCGACAGCTTGAAGGGAGCTCCGTCTGGAGCTCCCGATTTTCAGCTTGTCACACCGCGCCGGGCTTGCCCAGCATACGGAACATATTTTTCTTATAGGCCTCCACACCGGGCTGGTCAAAGGGGTTTACGCCGGACATGTAGCCGGATATGGCGCAGGCCATCTCAAAGAAGCACACCAGAGAGGCAAAGCCCTCCTCATCCCGCATGGGGGCCTCAATGACAATGTTGGGCACGCCTCCGGAGATATGGGCGGCCTTCACCGCGTCCGCCGCCACGTGGCAGACCTCGGCAATGTCCCGGCCGGCAATATAATTGAGCCCGTCGGTGTTGTCCGCCTCAACGGGGAAGGGATAGGTGCGGCGGCTGTGGGTAAAGCGCACAACGGACTCCATCAGCGTGCGGGGGCCGGACTGAATGTACTGGCCCATAGAGTGCAGATCCGCCGTAAACTCAACGGAGGCGGGGAATATTCCCTTGCCGTCCTTGCCCTCGCTCTCACCGTAGAGCTGTTTCCACCACTCCGCCATAAAACGGAAGCTGGGCTCATAGCAGGCCAGGATCTCTATCTCGTAGCCCTTGCCGTACAGGTGCTGCCGGGCGGCGGCGTATTTCCAGGCGGGGTTTTCCGGTGAGCGCAGATCCAGCGCCTTGAGCTCATCAATAGCGGCGTCGATCACCCGCTCCACGTCGATGCCGGCCACTGCCATCGGCAGCAGGCCCACGGCGGAGAGCACGCTGAACCGGCCGCCCACATCGTCGGGTACCACAAAGGTATCCCAGCCGTGGGTGTCTGCCAGAGATTTCAGCACGCCCTTGTGGGCATCGGTGGTGGCAAAAATATGCTCGTTGGCCTTATCACCGTATTTTTTCTCAAGCAGCTCCCGGAAAATACGGAAAGAGACAGCCGGCTCAAGAGTCGTACCGGATTTGGAGATGATGTTCACATCAAAGTCCACATCGCCCAGCAGATCCAGCGTATCACACAGCGCGTCGGCGGAGAGCACATTGCCCACAAAGAATATCCGTGGGTCGTTTTTGCCGGGGATGGGCTTTAAAAGCTCTATGGCGCCTCTGGCACCCAGATATGAGCCGCCTATACCCACTACGACCAGCGCCTTTGAGCGGGCGCGGATCTTCTCAGCAGCTGCGAGAATGCCGGGCAGCTCGGTCTCTTTTATGCGCTTTGGCAGCTCAAGCCAGCCTGTAAAATCCGCCCCAAGGCCGGTCCCTTCAGTAAGGGTTCTGTGGGCCACTTCAGCCAGGGCGTAATCAGGGCCGGCGGAGGTGAAAAATTCAGCCGCGCCGGACAAATCAACTTTAACCATAATGCCTCCTATAATATGCAGAATATCCTCTGCATATTATATACCAATTTCCCCGGATTTCAACAGGAAAACTGATGAGCGCTACAGACCAAGCAGACTGCCGGCCAGCATGGAGAGAATGCCAAAGAAGCCAAGCCTGGGCACATCCTCCGCCGCGCACAGGGGGATCTGGGCAAGCTGTTCCCCACCCGCGCTCACTGTCAGGCTGCCGATGACGTATCCGGCCCTGACAGGGGCGCAGACGCTGTCAGGCAGCTCAAGGCTGTATTCCGCCTTGGCCGTGTTTTTGGGCACCAGAGCGTATTCACCGCCGCTGTAGCTGAGACTATGCTGGGATTTCTCGCCCAGCTCCACAGGCACTGAGGGCAGCGGAGCCTCGGTGCTCAGAGAGCAGAGCGTGTAGTTTGCGTAGCCGTAGTTTAAAAGCGCGGTGGCGTCGGCATTGCGGTCGTCGCTGGTCATTGCGTGCATTACCACCGCTATGTATTCCACGCCGTCCCGCTCCGCCGTGGCGGAGAGGCAGTACATTGCAGCGAAGGTGTAGCCTGTTTTCAGCCCGGTGCAGCCCTGATACCAGTATACAAGCTTGTTGGTGTTGCTAAGTTCAAATTCCCCGTTTCTTATGCGGTCCATCCAGATGCTGCTGTAGTCTTTTATACGCGGGTGCTTCAGCAACTCTCTGGACATGACCGCCACATCATAGGCGCTTGTATAGTGGTTTTCATCCTCGAAAAGCCCTGTGCAGCTTGTAAAATGCGTGTCTTCAAGCCCCAGCTCCCCGGCGCGCTGGTTCATCCTGTCCACAAAGAGCTGCTCCGTGCCGCACAGATGCTCCGCCATTGCCACGGCGCAGTCATTGGCCGACACCACGGCAATACATTTGAGCATCTCGTGTACGCTCATTTTCTCGCCCTCCTCCAGATACACACAGCTGCCCCCGAAGGAGGCTGCGCGGCTGCTGGCGGTCACGATGTCTTCTGCCTTAAGTTTCCCGGTCTCCATGTCCTCCATTATGAGCAGCATGGTCATCACCTTTGTGACGCTGGCCGGAGGTATGCGCTCGTGGGCGTTTTTCTCATAGAGGATCTCCCCGGTCTCCTTCTCCATAAGTATGGCGGAGGGCGCGGTTATCTGAATATCGCCATCCTTGAGGGGCTCAAGAGCCTGAGCCGTCGTGCCCAGCAGCGACATAATTACCAATACACAGCAAAGGATCTTTTTCATATCTGCCTCCAGCTGCTGACGCAGTTTTATTCTTATGCAAACTTATGAGGCACATTGGCGCTATATGAGCAGGTTTACACAATTTTGTATATTTCGACAGAGCAGAAATGAATATTCAAATTCCAAACCTGATAAACAGGGCCGAAATGCGTGGGTTTTGAACATTTCCAACAGGGTTTTCCACATATTCGTTATGAATAAAATATTAATGAGCCGCCGAAACCGTTTACATAACGCGATTACACATAAGAAAACTGAAACAAACAAATTCAAATCAAAAATTAACATTTTCATTATTGACGGACAATGAGGCTGATAGTAGAATAGACAGGAATCAATTACCGGTGCTTTTCCGGAAAGGGGCGGAGTATGAGGCGGCATTTCAAGTGGGATAAAAAATATCTCTATTGGGGAATAACCGCGTTTTGTGTTATTGCCTGCGCGATACTGTTTTTCATGGCGCTCAACTACATATCCGCGGTGGGTAAAGTTATAAAGGCCATAATCAAAATTCTCAGTCCTTTTATATGGGGTCTTGTTATAACGTATCTGCTGGCGCCGCTGATGCGGACGATGGAGAAAAACGCTTTCCTGCCTCTGTTTGGCCGGATATTCAAAAGGTCTGGAAAAAACTGGGGACAAAAGCTTGCCCGCGGCATTTCCGTGTTCATTTCCGAGGTGGTCCTGCTGGCCGTGATGGCGGCGTTGATATACCTCATCATACCGCAGCTGTATAACAGCCTTGAGATGATCGTCCAGAACAGCGGCACCTATATCACCAATGTTACAGACTGGATAACCAAGCTCCTTGAAGATTATCCGGAGATTGAGCAATATGCCAGCGAGGTTTTGGGCACAGTGAACACCAGCCTTATGGGCTGGCTTAAAGATACTGTGCTGCCGCAGCTTGGAAACTTTGTATCGAATTTCACCGCCGGCGTTTACTATGTGATAATGGGCGTATACAATCTGGTCATCGGAATTATCGTCTCTGTATACATTCTGGGCAATATCGAGGGCTTCAGCGCAAACTCCAAGCGCCTGCTGTACAGCGTATTCCCCGTGGATACCGCCGAGAAGATCCGGGAGGGCATAGCCTTTACCGACAGGACCTTCATGGGCTTTATAAACGGCAAGCTGCTGGACTCCGCCATAATCGGCCTCATATGCTATGTGGTCTGCTCAATTTTGAATATGCCATACGCGCTGCTGGTAAGCGTTATCGTGGGCGTCACAAACATTATACCCTTCTTCGGCCCCTTCATTGGCGCTGTGCCCAGCGCAATAATCATTCTCATGGTCAGCCCCATCAAGTGCCTGATATTTATCGTGTTCATCATCATCCTCCAGCAGGTGGACGGGAACATCATCGGGCCCAAGATCCTGGGCAGCTCCATCGGCATCAACGGCTTCTGGGTCATGTTCTCCATCATCTTTGGCGCGGGGCTGTTTGGATTCTGGGGAATGCTGCTTGGCGTGCCGGTGTTCGTGGTGATATACACTATAATCAACAACCGCATTGTGCGTAAATTAAAAGAGAGCGATCTCCCGTGGGAGACCGCTGACTATCAGAATATGGACCATATAGACCCGGTGACCCGGGAGGTGGTCAAAAAGACCGCTGCCGGAGAGAAAGACGTGAATTCCGGGGAGAAGGCGGAGGCGCCCGCTGAGAAATAGTTCAGCTATGGGCCAGACTGTCATGGGCGTCTTTCAGACCCTGACACAGGGCCAG